>CAZQDO010000097.1:0-14810 GCA_964592085.1 uncultured Anaerolineae bacterium
CGAAAGAATTATACATGTAGCTTATCTCTGTGTCCACTCTTTCGGGGGAAGATCACTAATCCTCTTCATTGACTTGCACGGCCGTCCGTTCTCACCTGCAAGAATAACCGCAGTAAACCACTCTTGAGCTACAAGCAACCATCCTTTTAGAAAACAAAAAGCCGAAAGCAAACCCTTGCCAACGCAAGTAAGCCTTCGGCAGCTACAGAGAGACCTGATTGTTTTCTGCCACTCAGGTGTATTTATGAGATAACTTCACCTCTGACACTATGATACCACGAAATCTGGATAGTGTCAAATAACACTTTCATCCGATTGCAGGGGAAGTCCCAACAGGTTGATACTATCCCGGCGGATGTTCTGGTAGAGTAGGGGCTGAAGTTCTTTCACTTCTCGGTGATGGGAAGTACTCCACACGCGGGGCGAAAGGTCCAGGCCATACTCCAGGCAGATATCGGCGGCTAGATAGCGAATCTGCTTGTGCACCCGCCAGTCATCGCTGTCCACCACTACCAACACATCGAGGTCTGACCCCGGAGTGCCCTCCCCCCGGGCTTTGGAGCCAAAGAGCAGAGCAGAACGGACGCGCCCATTGAATTGCTCCTTGAGCAGTTGCACAAACTCCAGCATAGCCTGTTGCTCTGTAGGAGACAGATGGTCCAGGTCAGCTCTGAGCATTACAAGTAACCCTTTGACCTCCACCTAAATTGTACCTCAAAAGGACGTAGAGAGCAAACCACACTAGGGCTTGTTCTCAAGCGCGTTCTGGGCCTCGAAGAGGGCTGCCTCCACATCCTCCCCGCCTTCCAGGATATCCAGCATCGCCTGGCCCAGGTAGCGGTCGGCGACGACGTAGAGACTATGGTCCACTGGCGTTGCCTTCTCAATCGCTGCCAGACAGGCATCGTAGGCCGGATCCCCAATCTGATCCACGAAGTCCTGGCGGACCTGGTCTGACCCGGCGACGGAGCGGCGGGCGGGGATGCCTTTCAGTTGAGGTGGCTGTCGGGTCAGAAAGTCAACCCAGCGCAAAGCCGCTTCACGATGGGATGTGTTGGCGGAGACGAAGTAGGCAAAGGTGTAGCTGAAGATGACTTCTACTTTGTCGCGAGGCCAGGGGACGATGCCCCACCCAAAGTCCCAGTTCCAGCCGCCGGTGCCCTGCCGCTCAGACAGCAGGCCAGCCCAGAGGGCGGCGTCGCCTTCCTGAGCAGCCACCCCGGCCTTGGCACCGATCATCCCCCAGCGCAGTGTGGCATCGGGCACCTCGCCCTCTCCCACAGTACTGGAAACGATGCTCACACTCGCACCTTCGCGTGGCTCAGGCTCGTAGAGCTCCAGCCGCTCCGGGAGGGGCATCACCTCGTGAAGCAGGGTCAGTTCGGCGAACCAACGGACGGCTTCGACGGTGCGGGGGGCGGTCAGGGTGTAGTCGCCCTCCTCCCTCACCGCCCCTTCGTGGGCATAGATAAAAGGCATCGCCGCGCCCACCTGGCCGACGAAAGCCATCTCTCGCTCTGGCAAGCCTTTTTGCAGGGCAATGGCTGTTTCCAGAAAGCCCTCCCGCGTCCAGCCGATGGCCGGGTAGGACACATCAGCCTGGTCGAAGAGGTCTTTATTGTAGTAGATCACCACCAGGTCTATCCCGGACGGCAGGCCCTTCAGCCGGCCATCCTGGCGCAATGCGTTTAGGGCGAGGGGATAGAAGTCGTCGAGGTCAAAGGCCGGGTCGGCGGCAATCAGAGGTTCCAGGTCCAGCACGCGCTCGTCCTCGATCAGGTTCTGAAGGCCCCGACTCAGGAATACGTCTACCCCCAGCTCTTCGTCGAAGACCAGGTTCGGGTAGTCGGTGTCCGACTGCATTAACTCCTGGGTGGAGATCTCGCGCAGCTCGACCCGCAGGTCGGGGTTATCGGCGTTGAAAGCGTCGGCCAGCAACTGGTAGTTGGCTTTGGTGAAGAAGGTGAGGTACTCCGGGTAGGCGAAGGTGATCACCGTCTGATCAGCTGGGGGGATGGGTGTACCCTCGCTGGCTTCTTTCGCCTGGCATCCAGTCAGTGCTCCAACCACCAACGCACTCAACAGAATAACGGATAGAACCTTATGAATCATTTTGTCACCTCCTGCAAACTCAAGAAACCTGGTTTCTGAACTTCTCATTCCTGCCCCAGTTCTGCCTCAGCTTGCTGCTGGGCTGTCTTTACGGCTTCTTCGACAGTCTGCTCTCCCTCCAAGGTAGAAAAGAGGGGGCCTTGGAGCCAGTGAGTGGCCCGCCAATCCAGTGACTCGGATAGTACAACCCCTCTCTCCAGAGACGCCAGGAGCTCGTCCAGCGCATCCTCGACTTCCTGACCAAGCTGTGGCCGGATGGCGTCGGACGTGGCGACGAACCAACGGGCTGGCAGGCCACCATGCAGCACAGGCTGCTGCGTCAGATAGTCCACCCACTGGAGCGCTTGATCGAAATGCTCTGAGTGGGCGCTGATGAAGCAGCCCTGGACGCTGGCCAGAGTCGCTGCCTTGCGACCGGCTGGCAAAGGGACGACGCCCCAGCGAAAGTCCCAGCGCTGCCAGCGGCCACCGCGGTCGGACAGCGGCCCCATCCACATGGCCACGTCCCCATCGGTCACCGCCTGCTCCAGGTCGGCCTGAGCCTGGCTCGCCGCCTTGTCCGCCTCGTCGCCGCCCATGACGATGGTGTGTCGCCGGCCACGCTCGGTGGCATACTCCGCCAACTCTGCCGGAGTCGGCATCACCTTCTCAGCCAGGGCCAGGTCCACGTACCAGCCGATGGCCTCGACGGTCGCCGGGTCATCCAGTGTCGGCCGGGTTGGCCTGACGGAGTCGTCCACCACCGTTCCACCGTTCTGGTAGATAAAAGGCGCTACCTGTGCTCCCCAGGAGCCGAAGGCGAACCGCCCCGGCCCCAGGTTGCCCGCCAGCGCCCGTGCTGCCTCCAGGAAGTCATTCCAATGCCAGTCGCCAGAAGGATAGGGAACTCCGGCTGCGTCGAACAGGTCTTGGTTGTAGAACATCACCCAGGGGTCCAGCTCGGTGGGAAGGCCGTAGACGTGCCCCTGCCAGCGCAAAGCGTCCAGGACCGGAGGGTAGAAATCCTCACTCTGCAGAGCCTGGTCTGCTTCGAGGGAGGGTTGCAGGTCACGGAGGAGGCCCTGCTGCACCAGTCTGGGGAAAGAATCGGCGTCGGCCATGACCACGTCAACGCCCCATTCGGGGTCGGTGAGGAAATCGGCCTCGGCCAGGCCTTGGGGCAACTCCTCAATGCTGACGGGTTTGACCAGGACGTTGATCTGAGGGTTGGCCTCGTGGAAGGTCTCGGCCAGCCGTTCATAGTCTGCTGACTGGTCCGAAAGCCAGGGGAGGGTCACGACGATGAAAGTAACGGTGACCGGTTCTGCTGGGGGTCCGGACACCGAGGAGCAGGCCGCCAGCAGGGCCAACAGAACGATCAAAGTGGCCACCTGTTGGATGCACTTCATGGCAACACCTCTTGGATAGATGGAAGGTTGGTCACGGGCAAGGATAACAGCCCTTCATCAGCCGGCTATTGAGGGTGGGGTCAGCGCCGGGGGCGAGAGTGAGATGCTCGATGAGGGCCAGGGTCTCGTCCCACGAAACGTCAACGGCGATCAGCTCGAGGCTAAAGTCGTCGGGTGTCCGCAGTAACATGGCATGAACCTCGCCCGGTACCGGACGCTCATTGGATCGGGCAGTCTCCTTGATGCTGCTTTCTCGAGTCCATTGGTGCATGTCAGAGGTCCATACTTCCAGGCCGTTGTTCGTCACGTGGCGCAGCGCACCATCGCCGCGCTCAATGTCGTTGGGCCAGCTCAGGAGCGGCACACTTAGCCCCTCGATCAACCGGATATGGGCGTCCTGGGAGTGACGGTAGCACAAGAGGTAGCGCCGCTCAAGGGGCCTGTCGGAGGACTCCAAGGCAGTGATGCTTTCCAGTTGCCATCCCTGAGGCAAGGGGTCAAACATGTAGGGACTGAACTTCGCCCCGGCGACCATCTCCTCCACGTTGGCAATCTCGTGGCCGGTTATCTCCGGCCACGGTGTTGGGGTGGGCAGCTTTTCAGGGGAGAGCATCGAGATCGGCACCAACCCTTCAGCGATGCGTATCATCTCATCAAGAAGAAAACGCCCATCCAGGTCAAGAACGCTCAGCAGCGAATCGCCTTCTTCCCACATCAAGGCAGTCACCGGGGTGCGAGCCAGCACCTCTGGTGAGGTCTCCAGGCGGGACAAAACCTCCCGCTCGATCTCCTGGTTATCGTTTATCGTGGTCCTGACCGTTACGCTGGCCTGAGCTTGAACCACTGGCAGGCCCGTCAGCCACAGTGCTGGCTGGCCACCGACGGTCACCTCCTGGGCTATGGCTTCACCGATGGGCCACACTCCTGGAAAGCTTCCCTTCATCTGGAAAATGCGCAGCCCTCGGTAGGTCTCGCCGCTGATGGCCCGCCCGCTGGACAAGGTGACGATCCGTCCGTAGGGGATGCCATAATCGAAAGAGACACTCTGCACCGGGAGATGACTGGCATAGCCAAATTTGAACTCATAGTCCTGCGGTAGATAAGAAGGCACACGTACTGGAAAATCCACCAGGGGAACAGCCTCGGCGGAGGATTCGATGGAGGTTGTCAGACCGCCAGCTAATGCTTCGTCGGTGAGGCGTGGCAATGCACGGATGACTTGCACCGTGTGCAGCACCGTCTGCCAGGTTTCCTGAGCCAACGCACGAGCGGGGGGATAAACCACCAAGACCAGAATGCTCAAGAGAAACGCCGCCAGAACAGCCGCTAGAGTCACCGCGGAGCGTCGTCGCCAAAAAGAGAGTTGCGCAGGATACTGGCTTGTCCGTCGTTTCTCTCCTTGTGTGCCAATCCTGTTCAGCAGTCGGCTTCGGAGCGACTGCTGCACCTGGCTCTCAGCGCTGAAGTCGGTCGTGGCCAGAGTGTGAGCCAGGTCGAGGGCTTGACGATACTCGGTGGGTGTCGGTTCGGAATCGGTCCGCCCAGCGTCGTTCAAAAGGCCATCCACATCACAGTTAAAACGGTCGGCCCAATCTCGCTCGTTCATGATCTCACTCCTCAACATTCAGCTCAGCCCGCAGTCGTCGCACGGTCCGGTACAGGATTACGCCCACGTTGCTCTCGCTCAGGCCGGTAAGCTCGGCGATACGGCGGTTGGTCAGCCCCGCCGCGAACTTGAGGGCGATGAGGTCCCGCTCTCGGTCGCTCAAGCGAGCTACGGCCGCCAACAACTCAGCGCGAGTTTCGCCGTGAATAGCGACCTCCTCTGGCTGAGGCTCAGCGCTGGCTCGATCTCGCAGAGCTTCCAGCGAAAGCCAGCGACGGCGCCTTTTGGCCCGAAGATGGTCATTGACGGCGTTGCGAGCGATGGCAAAGAGCCAGGCGGCAAAAGGTGCGCGATCCGGGCGATAGCTACCAATGCTCACCAGAGCCCGCTCGAAGACCTGAGCGGTGAGGTCGTCGGTCGTTTCGGCATCTCGGACGCGATAGTGTACGTAATTGTAGACGCGCGGAAAGTAGTGGTCATAGATGGTGGCGAAGGCGGCCGGCTCGGCCGTAGCGCGGGCCACCAGCGCCAGCTCATTGGTTAACACGGCGACGGTACCGTCCATGAATGTCTCTCCTGAGGCTCCCGGGTTCCTCTACTAATAAATACGCTGAGAGACGTGGTTTATTACATCCAAAGGGGGCATTATCCCTGCAAAGGGGTGTCCGTTAAATTCTACAGTCCGTTGTTCCTCTTGCGCGAAACAAACAGCAAGAGGAGCAGGGTCATTGTCCCTATTACCAGCAGAGCCAGGAATTTGTAGATGCGGGATGAGATGGCCAGAGCGAGGAATCCGAAGAGGGAGCAGAAGAGATAGTAGAGGAGAACGATCTGGCGCTGGGAGAGGCCCAGATCCAGGAGGCGAAAGTGGAGGTGGCCCCTGTCTCCTATGAGGGGAGAGCGACCCAGGCGGAATCGGTCGAAGATGAGCCAGGCCACGTCCAGAATGGGGATGCCCATCACCAGGAGCACGGTGGCCATCTTGGCCCCAGCCATGATGCCCAGGGCTGCCACGGCGAAGCCCAGGAAGAAGGAGCCGGAACTGCCCATGAACACTTTGGCAGGGTGGAAGTTGTAAGGCAGAAAGCCCAGGGTTGCGCCCAACAGGGCCAGGGGGAGGAGGGCCACGCTATGCTGGCCCTCGCGGTACATGTGGAAGGTCAGCACTGCTGAGAGGATGGCCGTCACTCCCGCTGCCAGGCCGTCCAGGCCATCCAGCCAATTGACGGTGTTCATCATCCCCATCAGCCAGAAGAGAGTGAAGACTACCACGAAGGGCCAGGCGAAGGGCGCTGTCTGCTGATTGGTGAAGGGGTTGTTGACGTATTCGATGAAGATGAGGAATTGGATGGCGATGAGGGAGGTGATGAACTGAGCGGTGAGCAGAGGGGCCGGCGAGAGTTCCTTCTTGTCGTCGTAGATGCCGACCAGGAAGATGAACGTGCCTCCCAGGAGCAGCCCCACCAGCCTGGTCAGCTCCTTGGGATCCTGCCGCCCCACTGGTAGAAACTGAGCCAGCACTGCCGCGACCGCGAAGGCCACGAATAGCGCTATACCGCCCAATCTCGACTTTGTGCCGGCGTGCTTTCGCCTGCCCCCCGGCGTGGCCACGAAGCCATAGCGCTGCCCCAGCCACCGCGCCAGCGGTGTCAGCGCCAGGGTCAGGGCGAAAGCCGTCACAAAGACCAAGATAAAAGGCATACCCTCGTCAGCCCGTTCCAACTGAACTACGTCCCAAACAGCCGGTCGCCTGCGTCGCCCAGACCAGGCACGATGTAGCCAATGTCGTTCAGGCCCTCGTCAACGGCAGCGATGTGGATGGGAACGTCGGGGTGGGCACTGGAGAGTCGCTCGATCCCCTCCGGGGCAGCGATGAGGCCCACGAACTTGATGTTTCGAACCCCACTTCTTTTGAGGATGTCCACTGCTGCCACCGCCGATCCCCCAGTGGCCAACATGGGGTCGAGGAGGAAGGCTACCCCGGCCGTCGCCTGCTTAGGCACGTTGGTGTAGTATTCGCTGGGCCGCAGGGTTTCCTCATCCCGATAGAGGCCGATGTGCCAGACGTGGGCGGTTGGGATCATCTCCAGAGCTGGCCCCACCATCGTCAAGCCAGCCCGCAGGACGGGCGCAAAGGCAATCTCCTCTGCCAGGATTTTGCCCACCGTGCTGCCCATGGGCGTAGTGATGGCGTGTTCCACTGGCGTCAAGTCCTCGGTCGCCTCGTAAAGCAGCAGCCAGGTTATCTCCTTCACCAGCTCCCGAAACCTCTTAGGCTCGGTCCTGACATCTCGCAGGAGGGTGAGCTTGTGTTGGATCAAAGGGTGGGCGGATTGAAAGACGCTTGTACTGAGCCTGGTCGAAGTATTGGCCATTGGATCCTCCAACAGTAATCAGGTACTCAGGAAACCAGGGAATCGGGGGAACTGATTCCCTGATCACTGATTCCCTGATCACTGGTAACTGCCCCTTCACTCACCACAACGTTTTAGAAGCCTCTCCCACACCTGATCCACATTAGCCTGGAGCTCGTCAATGACGTGCCGGTTCTGTGGCTGGAACAGATGGCGGAAGCGCCCTTGTGTCTTGAGCCACTCCTCGACAGGTAGCTTCTCCTTCGGCTTGTAGTTCAGCTTCCATTCGCCATCTTCGACCTCGAACAGCGGCCAGTAGCACGTTTCTACCGCCAGGCGACTGACCTCCAGGGTCTGATCGGTGGGATGCCGCCAGCCTCGGTTGCACGACGATAGCACGTTGATGAAAGCGGGGCCGTTGGCGGCCACCCCTTTGCGCGCCTTCTGCATCAGGTCCTTCCAGCGATGGGGCGACGCCTGGGCCACGTAGGGGATGTTGTGGGCCGCAGCGATGGCCGTCAGGTCTTTGCGGAACTGCTGCTTGCCCGGAATCACCTTGCCCGCTGGCGAGGTGGTGGTGTGCGCGCCGTAGGGCGTGGCGCTGGAACGCTGGATGCCGGTGTTCATGTAGGCCCCGTTATCCAGGCAGACGTACATGAAGTGATGGCCCCGCTCCAACGCGCCAGAAAGGGCCTGGAGACCGATGTCGTAGGTGCCGCCATCGCCGCCGAAGGCCAGGAACTTGACACTCTCGTCCTCGAGTCGCCCGCGCTTCACCAGCGCCCAGTAAGCGCTCTCGATGCCACTGATAGTGGAAGCTGCGTTCTCGAACGCACTGTGGATCCAGGGCACGCGCCAAGCGGTATAGGGATAGATGGTGGTCGCCACCTCCAGGCAGCCCGTGGCCGTGGCGATGACCACCGGTTCGTCAATGGCGGCCAATACCTGCCGCACGATGATGGACTCACCGCAGCCTGCACAGAGACGGTGTCCTGGAGAAAGCCGATCTTCTCGTTGGGAAAGTTCTTTCAGTGCCAATCTCGTTGCCATGTCTTCACTCCTATTCTCGCACGCCCAGGTAAGTGACCAGCCGCTCCGGCTTGCCCGTATCGGCCATCTTGAGCGCGTCGTGGAAGGCGGTCTCAATCTGCGAGGGCACGATGTCGCGCCCACCCAGGCCGAAGACGTAATCCGCCACTGGGATGCGACCATTGCCGTAGACCTGCAAGGCAGCCAGAAGCTCCAGGAAAAGCGGCCCAGCGTTGCCCATCGCCCCAAAGGAAATGGAGCGGTCCATCACCGCGATAGCCTTGAGGTGCTGAAGCGCGTCCACCAGCTCCTCGGCCGGGAAGGGGCGGAACACGCGCGGCTTGAGCAGGCCCACCTTGAGTCCTTGCTGCCGCAGGTTGTCCACCGCAGTCTTGGCCGTGCCCGCTGTGGAAGCCAGCACCACCAGGCCGACGTCGGCGTCCTCCAGCTTGTAGGTCTCGAACAGGCCGTAGGTGCGGCCAAACTTTTTACCGAACTCCTTGCCCACGTCAATGATGACTTGCTTCACGTTCTCCATGGCCTCGACCTGCTGGCGTTTGTGTTCGAAGTAGTAGTCGTAGAAGTCCAGCGGGCCGTAGGTGACGGGGTTACGCCAATCCAGCAGCGGATAAGCTGGTTTGTACTCGCCGATGAAGTCTTTCACCGCATCGTCGTCGTAGATCTCCACCCGCTCCAGTCCGTGGCTAGTGATGAAGCCGTCGTGCATGAACATCACCGGCAGCAGCACGTCCGGGTGCTCGCCGATGCGAAGGGCCTGGAAGGCATTGTCGTAGCTCTCCTGCGGGTTTTCGGCGAACAGATGCACCCAGCCTGCATCGCGAGCGCCCATGCTGTCCGAGTGATCGCAATGGATGTTGATGGGAGCCGAGAGGGCACGGTTGACGATCAGCATGGCAATGGGCAAGCGATTGCTGGCTGCCACGTAGAGGATCTCCCACATCAGAGCCATACCTGCCGACGAGGTGGCCGTCATCACACGCGCTCCCGCCGCCGACGCACCGACGCAGGCGCTCATGGCACTGTGCTCGCTCTCCACCGTGACGAAGTCGGTCTGCACCAGCCCGTCGGCCACGAAATTCGAAAAGGTCTGCACCGTAGAAGTCTGAGGCGTGATAGGGTAAGCCGCCACCACGTCGGGGTCAATTTGCCGCATGGCCTCAGCGACAGCGGCGTTGCCGTCCAGTGCTTTGAATTCACTCATGGCTACTTTCCCTCCGTTTCTGCTGCCTTGGCCTCTTCGACCATATCAATGCATTTGACCTTATCCGGGCATACCTCGGCGCAGATGCCGCAGCCTTTGCAGTGCACCAGGTCAATGCCGATCATCTTGCCGTCGTTCACCACGATGCTCGAATCGGGACACATGACCCAACACTGCAGGCAGTGAATGCAGCGATCCCCGTCCCAGATGGGGCGGAAAGCTCGCCAGTTGCCGGTGGGATACTTGACGGCGTTGCCTGCCTCCAGGATCATCCCGCCGATAGGAATGTCTTTCCAGCCGGTTCCATCGTTCGTCATGCTATCCCTCCTGCACTTCTTTCACTGCGCGGCGCATGGCGCGCTCGTTGGCGTCAATGATGTCCTGCCGCATCATCAGCTTGGTAAACCGCTTGCGGGTCTGCGTCACCAGGTCGTCAATGTCGAAAAGCCCTGTGGCCCTGGCCAGAGCCCCGATCATCGGCGTGTTGGTGATCTCGCGGCCCAGCTCCTCAATGGCGATGTGACTGGCATCTATGGTACACACCTTGCCAGTCTTGAAACCTGTCACCGCTCGAATCTCGACCGGGGATTTGGACGTGTTCACCAGGAGTACGCCGTCCTTTTTCAGGCCTTCAGTCACCGCAACCGTGCCCAACAACGTGGGATCGAGGACCAAAACGATGTCAGGATCCTCGATCTGGCAGTGTAAGTCAATGGGCTCCGGGCTGAGGCGCGTGTAGGCCTTGATGGGTGCTCCCATGCGCTCAGGGCCGTAGTCGGGGAAAGCCTGGAAATACTGGCCCGTCCCCAGGGCTGTCTCCGCCAGCAGCTTGCCCGCTGTGACCACCCCCTGGCCACCGCGACCGTGCCAGCGGATCTCGGTAAGTTTGCTCATGCTCCAACCTCCTCGTTTCAGCAATAAGCAATTAGCTAGGCGCTAATTGCCGGCCACTATTTTATCACTAAAGAATATCTTTGTCAAAGGGGCGTGGGTGCGAAATGGTTAGATTGGGGTGGGAACGGCCATTGTGCTACCAGGGGCAAGTGGACTGTTTGAAAAGCGACAAAAAAGGGCCAGCCTAACTGAAATACGCCTATTCCAGGTCCTGCTTGATTTGTTCGATCTTGGCCTCGGCCGCTTCGCGACCCTTTTCGATCAAGGCATCGGTCTGGGAGAAGTCCACCCAGTTGAATTGGCCGATGGCCGGGACGATGAGACAATCGGCCTCTGGAGCCTCTCTGTGGGAAGAAGCACGCAACAAAGTGTAGAAGGATATGTAGAACATCTCAAAGAGATTCCGGGGTCTCGCCCCCCATGTCGTAGGGGGAAGCAGATCCACGGCAATGACATAGTCGGCTCCCATGTCCCGCACGACGGAGACGGGCAGGTTATTCAACATCCCCCCATCTATCAATATTTGCTCCCCCCTCTCCACCGGCGTGAAGATGCCGGGTATGGCGCAACTGGCCCGCACGGCCGGAGCCACCGGGCCCTCTTTGAGCACCACCAGCTCCCCACGCACGATGTCTACAGCCACAGCAGCAAAGGGTGTCTCCAGTTCCTCAAATTGAAGAGGGCCGATGACCTCGTTCAAGTATTCCTCCATCCGACTTCCGTCGAAGAAACCCAGACGGGGTCGAGTGACCCGGCCCAGCCTTCTCCACTGGAGGCCCAATGCCAGGCGCTTTGTCTCCTCCAGGTCTAGCCCCGCGCAGTAAATGGCCCCCACCACAGATCCCGCGCTGGCGCCGGCCACGTAGTCAGGCTGAATGCCCTCTCGCTCCAGAACCTCCAGCACACCCAGGTGGGCGGCTCCCTTCACCGAGCCCCCACCCAAAGCCAGGCCGACTTTCTTGCGCCAAAACATGGGGAACCTCCTATTCCTGTAGCATCAACCTCATGGGAGCATAGGACAGCCGATGGATCGAAGACAGGCCGAGGCGGGCGAGGGACTCTCTGTGCTGGCGGGTGCCGTACCCTTTGTGACGGGCGAAGCCATACCCTGGATACCGAGCATCCCATTCGACCATCAGTCTATCCCGGCTGACCTTGGCTACGATAGAGGCGGCCGCTATCGAAAGGGTCAAGGCATCGCCATGAGTAATGCCTTTCTGGGGGATAGATAGCGCGGGCAAGTTCAGGTAATCTATGAGGAGGAAATCGGGGGACTGGTTCAATTGGGCGATGGCCAGGCCCATGGCTCGCCGGGTGGCGGGCACGATGCCTCGCTCGTCTATCTGCTCCGGAGGCACAATGCCCACTCCCACCGCCAGGGCTGCGGAATTGATGATACCGTATAGGCGCTCGCGTTGCCGGGGGGAGAGTTGCTTGGAATCCCGCACGCCTTCCAGCTCTCGCGACAGGTCCGGTCGGACGAGGGGTAGGACGACTGCGCCTGCCACCACCGGGCCTGCCCACGAGCCCCGCCCGGCTTCATCGAGGCCAGCGATGTGGCGATAGCCCTCGGCATAGAGCGTCATCTCCTCCCGCAGGTCTGGCTGTTGCAACATCATCCCGCCAATTCAAAAGAATCGGGGCGTAGACTGGTGTCCACGCCCCGCTTTTCGCTCTTCAGCGTTTTTCTCGCAAGCGGGCTGCTTTGCCTTTGCGGCCCCGGAGATAGTAGAGTTGGGCTCTTCGCACATGAGCGTGGCGCAGGACTTCCACTTTCTCCAGCCGGGGAGAACTCAGCAAAAAAGTCCTCTCCACTCCTACGCCATGGGAGGCGATGCGCCGCACTGTAAAGTTGGCATTGGAGCCTCCTTTGCGCAGGCGTATCACCGTCCCCTGGAAAACCTGGACTCGTTCCCGGTCGCCTTCGACGATGCGAAAGTGCACCCGCACTGTGTCCCCTGATCTGAGCTGGAGTGCGTCAGGATTGGGCTTAAACTGCTGTTCAACGGATCGTACAAGGTCTACCACTGTCTTCACCATTCCTTGCTAGGTTGATTAGGTCAACTACGGTGGGAAATTATAGCACGAATCCCAGCTATTGGCAAATCAAACTTCGGCTTTCTCTAATCCTTCCTCCTGGGCCAGGTGCTGCAGGAACTCTCGGTCGGCCTGCGACAGGCGGGCTTTGGCCAGGAGGTCGGGACGGCGCTCAAGGGTGCGGCGCAGGGCCTCCTGTCGCCGCCAACGCACCACCTCGGCGTGGTTGCCGGAGAGGAGCACCTCGGGCACGGACCAGCCACGGAAGGCATAGGGGCGGGTGTAGTGAGGGTACTCCAGAAGGCCCTCGGCGTGGGAGTCCTCGAAGGTGGCGCCGGGATCGCCCAGCACGCCGGGCACCAGGCGCGTCACCGCATCCACGATGACCATGGCCGGGATCTCCCCGCCGGTCAAAACGTAGTCGCCGATGGAGATCTCGTCGGTGGCCAGAAACTCGCGCACCCGTTCGTCCACCCCTTCGTAGTGACCGCAGATGAGGACCAGACGAGGATGCCTGGAGAGTTCCCTGGCCACTGATTGGCTGAAAAGTCGCCCCTGTGGGCTAAGCAGGATCACCGGTGCTTCTGGCTCCTGTCCTTCCTCCAGGTCGAGAATCGCTTCCACGGTGCGGAAGATGGGCTCTGGCTTCATAATCATGCCCCCGCCCCCGGCGTAAGGAGTGTCGTCGGTGATATGGTGCTTGTCGGTGGCATAATCGCGGATATTGTGGGCGGCTATCGAGACCAGGCCCGCTTCCTTCGCCCGCTTCACGATGCTCTCGTTGAAAACCCCCTTAAAGATGTCGGGGAAAAGGGTAAGAATATCGAAGTGCATGGTGTAACCTCCGAAGCTGGTAGACTCATAAACGGAACATAGGCTGTATCAAGTTTACCACAAGACAGCAGTTTGGGCAAGCACTTGGCATCGCCAACACAACTTAGGACTGCCGTCGGCTGCATGGTCTGAAACTCAACGACCTGGTTTTGCTAACGAAAGTTAAATGTGGTATAATCCATTTATACAAAGGTTGCCCAGCATGACATCTGAACTCCTTGCTTTCCTGTGAGGCCATATCCCGGTTGATGAACTCCCGGAGCGGATTGAGTTGCCCCAATCTTTGTGGCAGCAGATGGATACGCTGTGGCAACGCAGTGTGGCTGAAATTAAACGAGGGAGAGTAATAGAGTGGGGTGGTGTGTTGGTGCTGGACGGGGAGGGGCAACTGCGGCTGGTGAACGTGGTGGCAGGGACCGAGGAGCAAGTGAGGCTGGTGGTGCCGTCAGGGATGACATTTGTGGGCACATTTCACACGCACCCCTATGCAGATGGCACCACAGGTATTGCCTTCAGCGGCGCCGACATCGCCGATGCTATCAACAGTGGTGAACGCATCTCACTGTTGCAGAGCGGCCGTGACACATTTGCATTGTTACGCACTCACCTCACACCCTGGCGGGTGTTCAGGACCTTATTGAAGGCCCAATATGAGGCGGCTCATGACTTCTACCTCATGCAACGATTCTCCGAACAGGATGCTGTTCATTATGCCGTCACTGATCTCTGTGAGGCATACGGACTTGCTTTTTATTCCGGATTGGCATTTGAGCGTTTGATAGAGGTGTATCGCCCATGAGTGAGGAACGAGTCATCGTCAAGGATGATAGCGATTTGGTCGAGATCATTATGGAAGGCCAGGAATTGCGTCGCCAGTACGGAGTACCTGAACCAAGTACGACTTGCCTTTCTGACCGTGCCTCTCTGAAGGCGGAGTGGCAGTGTATGCGCCAGGCACGTGAACTGCGTCAAGTGTATCACATCGTGATCGAGCCGGCGGACGGAGTGTACTTTGCCTATGCCCTCTCGTTGCCAGGAATCGTGGCGCATGGGAAAACGCCCCAGGAAGCCCGGGAGCAACTGGCCCAGGCGTTGCACAGCTACCTGACCGAGCTGTATATAGTGGGCGGGTCACTTCCACCGGAGCGCAAGCAAGTAGAGATGCTGGAGATCTCGCTGAGATGAGCGGCTTCAGCGGCGAGGTGCAGTGAAAAGGATGGGAGAATACCTACCTGTTGGGCGCAGTTAATAGGTGGCCAACTTGTTCAATCCTGTCCGGCACCAGGTAATGGTGCCGGATTTTGTTGTACGCCCGGCATGGGCGATAGCTAGGG
>CAZQDO010000098.1:0-12855 GCA_964592085.1 uncultured Anaerolineae bacterium
TCCCAGAACTTCCGCTATCGCGACACCCAACGCTACGCCGCCCTGCAACTGTTCACCCAGACGCGGCCCACCATCCTGCTGACCGCCACCCCCCGCGCCACCAGCGCGTGGGACATCTATCACCAGATCAAGCTGTGGCATCCCCAGGATACCACCGAGATTCCCATCCACCCGCCCAATCTGGCGGAGTTCTTCCGCAAGGTGGAGCCGCGCAACGAGGAGCCGCCCAGCCGCGACCTGCAGGAGATCCTCAACCACGTCCTCATCCGCCGCACCCGCCACCACATCCGCACCTACTACCCTGACGCCCGCATCAACGGCCAGCCGTTGGTCTTCCCCGACCGTGAGCTGGAGACCATCACCTACAGCATCGAGGACACCTATCGCGCTCCCGGCGACACCGCCGCCCGGAGCCGCGTCTACCAGCGCCTCCACGACCTGATGGGCCAGCTCACCTACGCCCGCTACGCCCTGTTCGACTACGTTCTGCCAGCGTATCAAAACGAACCGCAGTATCAGGAACTTCAGCGGGCCGGCGCTGCCCTGCGCGGTCTGATGCGGGTCATGCTGTTCAAGCGGTTCGAGTCCAGCGTCCACGCCTTCCGGCAGACCGTCAACCGCTTGCGAAACCTGCAACGCGCCTTCCAGGGTGCTTTGGACCGTGACCTGGTGCCTGCCGGCGACGAGGCCACCGACATCCTCTACAAGTCCGACCTGGACGACGAAGCCACCCTCTACCAGGCCCTGGAGAAGGCCAGCGTCCGTTACTCCATCGCCGACTTCGACGTGCCCAGGCTCCGGGACGCCCTGGACACCGACATCGCTATCTTGGACGAATTAGCCCGCCTGGTGGAGCCCATTGGTCCCAAAGAGGACAACAAGCTCCAGCAACTCGTGGCCATGATGGCCGGGAG
Source organism: uncultured Anaerolineae bacterium (assembly GCA_964592085.1). GTDB lineage: Bacteria > Chloroflexota > Anaerolineae > VGOG01 > VGOG01 > CAZQDO01. Next base: position 915 of record CAZQDO010000098.1, read on the forward strand.
GCGCACCCTGCCCGGCGATCTGGTCCATGGCAAGGTGCTCATCTTCACCCAGTACGCCGACACCGCCCACTACCTCTACGACAACCTGAGGCACCTGGGCCGCATCCGCGCCGTGGAGAGCGGCACCACGGACCTGGCCCGTGTCATCCTGCGCTTTGCCCCCAGTGCGAACAACTACCAGCTCCAGCCCGGCGACGAAGAGTTGCGCGTCCTGGTCTCTACCGACGTGCTCAGCGAGGGCCTCAACCTGCAGGACGCCAACCACGTCATCAACTACGACCTGCACTGGAACCCCATCCGCCTCATCCAGCGCGTGGGCCGCGTGGACCGCATCGGCACCGAGCACGATACGATCTACGCCTACAACTTTCTCCCTGAGACCGGCCTGGAGCGCGAGTTGGGCATCGAACAGCGCTTGGAGCATCGCGTCGCCGAGATCCATCGCACCATCGGCGAGGACGCCCCCGTTCTGCACAAGAGCGAGCGGATCAACGCCGAGGCCATGTACGCCATCTATCGCGGCGATGCCAGCGTCCTGGAAGACGAGCCTGAGCCTGACATCTTCAATCTGTTGGAAGCGGAAGAACTCATGCGCCAGCTCCAGCGCACCGACCCCGACCGCTTTCAGCAAATCGCCACCATGCCTGACGGCGTCCGCAGCGCTCGCCAGGCGGTTGGTGAGTCTGGCCTGTTCGTTTTCTGCCAGGCGGGCAGCTATCAGCGCCTCTACCTGGTTGACGCCGCTTCGCTTACGGCGGGCCACCGCACCGCGGACCCTCAGCAGGCCATCCGCGCCATCCGCTGTGAAGAGGACGAACCGACCCTCGCCCTGCCCGCCGGCATCAACCAGCGCATCGCCGCCGTCAAACGCGACTTCGACGCCGAGGTCCGCACCCGTGAGGCCGAGATCCGCCACAGAGTGGGTCGGGCGTTGGGTCGTGACTATGCCCTGGCAGAGCTGCGCCTCATCTTCGACGCCGAAGAGGATGCCTTCGAGGACGAAGGGGAGGAGAAAGCCCGCTTGAGCCTCCTTTCCGAGATCCTCACCACCGTCCCTTTGACCGCCCGCGCCCATCGCGAGCTCAACAACCTGCATCGCAGCAACATCACTGGCCAGGCCCTGATTGAGCAACTCCTGCGCATCGTCCGCGACTACAACCTGGAGGAGGCCCACCGCGCCGCTGTGGACCAGGCCGAGGAAGCGCCGCTGATCCCCCGCATCATCTGCAGCGAGGCCCTGTTATAGCGACATAGCGCAAGCTCGTTAATTCTGTTACGAAGGCCACCTTGAGTTCTACGACGATGACAATGGCAAAAGGAGGCAAACTAGTGAAACTCGCTACTAGAATGACCAGACTAGGCACGGAGACAGCCTTTGAGGTATTGCTCAAGGCCAGGGCACTGGAGGCCCAGGGGCGGGAGGTCGTCCACCTGGAGATCGGTGAGCCGGACTTCGATACGCCCTCCAACATCGTCGAGGCAGGCATCAAAGCGCTGCACGAGGGCCAGACCCACTACACGCCGTCGGCAGGCATCCCCCAGCTCAGGGAAGCCATCGCCGAGGAAGTTTCCACCACCCGAGGCATTGAGGTCCACCCAGACCAGGTGGTGGTCACGCCAGGTGGCAAGCCCATCATGTTCTTCACCATCCTGGCCCTGTGCGAGGAGGGCGACGAGGTCATCTACCCCAACCCAGGCTTTCCCATCTATGGATCCATGATCAACTTCGTTGATGCCACACCGGTGCCTGTCCCGCTTCTGATGGAAAAAGACTTCCGCTTCGACATCGAAGAGTTCAAGGGCCTGGTCTCCCCCCAAACCAAGATGATCATCCTCAATTCGCCCCAAAACCCCACCGGCGGCGTACTGACTAAAGAGGATCTGGAGGCCATCGCCGAGGCAGCCATCGAGAACGACGCCGTGGTGCTGTCCGATGAGATCTACAGCCGCATGGTCTACGAGGGGGAGTTCGCCAGCATCACTCAATTTCCCGGTATGCAGGAGCGCACCATCATCCTCGACGGCTTCTCCAAGACCTACGCCATGACGGGTTGGCGACTGGGTTACGGGGTGATGCCCCGGTGGTTGGCAGCGCAGGTGTCCACTCTGATGGTCAACTCCAATTCCTGCACCGCCGCCTTCAGCCAGTGGGCCGCAGTCGAGGCTCTCACGGGGCCGCAGGGCGAGTCCAAGAAAATGATCGAAGCTTTCCGCCAGCGGCGGGACGTCATCGTGGACGGCCTCAACCAGATCCCCGGCTTCCGCTGCCTGAGACCCAAGGGTGCTTTCTACGTCTTCCCCAACATTGAGGGCACGGGCAAGAGTTCGCGGGAGATGCAGGATTTTCTGCTCAACGAAGCCGGCGTGGCCTCCCTGGCCGGCACGTCCTTCGGCGAGTACGGCGAGGGCTTTCTTCGCTTCTCTTATGCCAACTCGGTGGAGAATATCAAGAAGGCCCTGAGGTGGATCGGGGAGGCGGTGGCCAAGTTAACGAGGCAATGAGGGATGAGGCAATGAGTTGACAAGTGCTCGTTACTCGTTAACTCGTTACCCATTTCCGAGAGAACTGCGCACAACAAAAGAGGTGAGGGCAAGCCCTCACCTCTTTTCTCGCTGATGCTTCAGCTCATATATGTTCGTCCAGGCTCTAGCTCCTCAGGTTCTACCTCCACCTCCTCCTTGCCCTTGGCGATGACCTCCACCTCGGCCGCCTCCACTGGCACCACCACTTCCTCCTCTTCCACCTCTTCAGCAGCGGCCCAGGTGACCTTAGCCACTAACTCCTCACCATCGGTCAGGATGCCTACGGTAGAAGGCACTTGGAGATCTTTGACATAGATGGCCTGATCTATCTCCGCTAGCCCACTCAGGTCAACCTCGATGGCCTCGGGCAGATCGCCGGGCAAACACTCTATCTCCACCTCGTCGAGGTTCTGCAACACCATGGCCCCCACCTGATCTGCCGCCGGCGCCTCCCCGACCAAGACCAGGGGCACCTCTGTGGTGAGCTTCTCGGTCATCACCACGGCGTAGAAATCAACGTGGATGGGCCTACCGCTGATCACATCCCATTGCACATCCCTGGTCAAGGCCATTTGGGATTTTCTAGACCTGCCAATTTTCACGGAGATCAACTGATGCCCCCCAGCTTGGGCCAAGACGCGATTCAACTCCCGCTCCTCAACCTGAAGGGGAATCGAGTCGGTCTCGTGGCCATACAGCACGGCAGGAACGAGCCCTTCATGTCGCAAGCTTTTCACCTTCTTGCCCAATACATCTCTCTTCTGCAGTTTGAGTTCAATCTGTTCCATTTTTCTCCTCACTTCCTTATCGTGTGTTCAAGCAGTCCCACCTATCTTAGACCAACGATATTGTAGCGCATTTTCCCTTTCTCGTCAAGCAGCGGCTTGCGGATAAAGGCAGTTTGTGGTAGGATATGCACCAGGACGAAAAGAGATGGCCCACCCTTCCCCAGCCGAAACAGACAATAGACAAAACACAAGCGGAATCCTGAGATCAGCCCTGGGTATACTCCCCTGCGCTCTGGGTCTGATCATCGTCGCTTTCTCAGCTTTTTTCGTATGGACGAAGCAAAGCGACGCCTTTCGTAGCCAGGGCTACGGTCTCCCGACGGACGTTCCCCAGGCCGCCGTGAATCCCTTCGGCGTGAATGTCGCCCTGGAGCAGTACGACGAAGCAGAACTGGAGCAGGCTTTGGCCCTGATCGAGGCCGGCGGCTTCCGGTGGGTGCGCCAAACCTTCCCCTGGGCCGACATCGAAGCCCACGCCAACCAATACGATTGGGCCGCCTGGGACCGAATTGTGACCGCCGTTCGGGAACACAATCTAAATCTCATCGCCGTGCTGGACACCTCGCCTGGATGGACTCAACCAGACCCCGAAGCAGCAAACCGCTACGCGCCACCGCAGGAGATGGCCGACTTCGGCCGCTTCGCCCAGGCTTTTGCCCAGCGCTATCGAGACGAGATTAATTATTACCAAATCTGGGACGAGTCCAATCTCAGTCCCCACTGGGGTGGCGCTTACGTAGACCCGGCCGGCTATGCGCGCCTGCTGCGGGAGGGCTACATCCAGGTCAAAACCGCCGATCCCACCTCTTTCATTTTGACCGCCGGACTGGCCCCCAGCACTGAGGGTGGCCCCATCAATCTCAACGAGGTGGCCTTCCTGCAAGGCTTGTACGCTGCTGGTGCGAGGGACTGCTTCGACGTCGTAGCCATCAAGCCCTACGGCTTCTACACGGGGCCAGACGACCGGCGGGTTGACGTGGGAATCCTCAACTTCTCCCGAGCCCAGTTGGTGCGGGAGGTCATGGTCGCCAACGGAGACGAGGGTAAGGCACTCTGGGCAGTGGAGTACGGCTGGAACGCCCTGCCTCCAGATTGGCAGGGCCAACCTTCCATCTGGGGACAGGTGAGCGAGGAAAAGCAAGCGCAGCAGACTGTAGCGGCCGTCGAGCGGGCCCGCGACGAATGGCCCTGGTTGGGGGTTTTGGCCGTGGCCCACTTCCAGCCCGACGCGGCGCCCGATGACCCGCACTGGGGCTTCGCCCTGGTGGACCAGCAGTGGAATCTGCGTCCCGTTTACCAACGATTGCGGGAGCTGGCCACCGCCCCGCCCATAGCCTACCCAGGCCATTACCCCGCCGATCATTATACCGCTCACTACGTGGGCGATTGGCGCTTCTCCCCTCAGGGGGCCGACATCAGCGAAACCGGTGACACCCTGGTCATCCCCTTCAAGGGCACACGCCTCGATCTGACTGTGCGGCGGGGCGATTTCTGGGGCGTCCTCTACGTGACCGTTGATGGCAAGCCAGCCAACCACCTGCCTCAGGATAACCAGGGCCGCTCTTACCTCATTCTCCACGATCCCTTGTATCGCACCGAGACCGTCACCCTGGCCTCGGACCTGGCCGACGAGGTGCACGAAGCCGGGCTGGTGGCCGAGGGAGGCTGGGACCAGTGGGCCATCGTTGGCTGGGCCGTGGCCCGCGAACCCAACCTGCGACCCTATCGGCTGGCGTGGGCGCTGCTGGCAATCTGCGCCGCTGCGCTTCTCGTGGTCATCGGCAAGCAGTTGCGCTTCAGCCGCCGCCTGCTACCTGCTACCTGCTACCTGCTGAAGCAATGGGCAAGCCATTACCATGACCTGCCTGAGGGTCTTCAACTAGCTATAACCTTCGCTACCGCCTCCGTCTTTTACTTCTCCCCCTGGCCCTTCGTGAGTCTCCCAGCGTTAGCCCTCTTGGCAATATCGATCCTCCTGCGCCTGGACATCGGTCTGGCCTTGGTAGCCTTCTCCATCCCCTTCTACCTCTACCCCAAGCACATTTTGGGCATGGCCATCTCAACAGTGGAGATCCTGATTCTGCTCTGCCTCGCTGCCTGGGTGTTGCGTTGGATATTGGGGAGCTGCCCGGAGCAATGTCCTGAGCCTGTCGAAGGGCTTGGCCACAGGGTTGGTCATTGGTCATTGGTCATTGGTCATTTACAGGGCCTCGACCTCGCCGTCATCTTCTTCGTTGCCCTCAGCGCCTTCTCCCTACTGATTGCCGAGAATTTCGGGGTGGCCATGCGGGAGTTCCGGGTGGTGGTCTTCGAGTCGGTCCTGTTCTACTTCCTGCTGAGAGCTACCCCCCTGGAGAAACGCCACCTCTGGCGCATCGTTCGGGCTCTGGTTCTGGCGACCCTCATCGTTTCCCTCATCGGCCTCTATCAGTATTTCTTCACCGACGACGTTATCACTGCCGAGGGGGTGCGCCGCATCCACGGCGTCTATGGCTCACCCAACAACCTGGGGCTCTTTCTAGGACGCATTGCGCCCATCCTCGCAGCGGTCGCCCTCTTCGGCGGCTCGCTGCGGCGACGAGCCATCTACTGCGCCATCGGACTCCCGGTCGCTCTCTGCCTTTATCTAACCTATTCTCGCGGCGCCTGGCTGCTGGGGCTACCGGCCGCCTTCCTCTTTCTCGGCCTGATGCGGGGGAGAAAAACGCTGCTCATCTCACTGCTGGTCATCCTGGTCATTGCTGTGAGCCTGATACCCCTCATTGGTACGGAACGCCTGGCCTCCCTCTTCGACACCCAGAGCGGCACCACCTTCCTGCGCCTTAAGCTCTGGCAGGGCAGCCTCAACATGATCCGCGATCACACCCTCTTCGGCGTGGGTCTGGACAACTTCCTCTACCAGTACCGCACCCGCTACGTGCTGCCCGAGGCCTGGGAGGAGCTGGACCTCTCCCACCCCCACAACATCGTCCTGGACTACTGGACCCGGTTGGGCATCCTGGGAGTGATCGCCATTGGGTGGCTGCTATTCACCTTCTTCAGGAAAGCACTGCACCTGTACTGCAAACTGGAAGACCGCGACCTGAAGGCCCTGCTGCTGGGACTGATGGCCAGCATGGTCGCTCTTCTGGCTCACGGCATGATAGACAACTCGTACTTCCTGGTGGATCTGGCCTTTGTGTTCTGCCTGACCCTTGGGATCGCAGCAAGGGCGGAGGGGCTTGCGAATTGACGCCATCAGCACTTTGCTGTATACTACCGTTTGATCAAATCCACGATAATGCTCGGCTTTGCGATAGTCCGCGGGCGTGGGGGCCCGCTCTGCTTCAGAATTTGGATCCACTGATACTACCGCTTAATCCGAACCAGGAGGGTTATGATGCGCATCCTCATCACGGGCGGGGCCGGGTTTATCGGCTCGCACCTCTGCGATCGTTTCCTGGCCGAAGGGCACCAGGTCATCGCCATGGACAACCTGAGCACCAGCACCATTGACAACATCGCGCACCTGGCCGGCTGGGACGGCTTCTCGTTCATCAAGCACGACGTGACCAACTATATCTACGTGGAAGGACATCTGGATGCCATCCTCCATCTAGCGTCCCTGCCCAGTCCGGTGGATTACCTGGAGAAGCCCATCCCGACCCTCAAAGTGGGAGCTCTGGGCACTCACAAGGCATTGGGACTGGCCCTGGCCAAGAAAGCCACCTTTCTGCTGGCCTCCACTTCCGAAGTGTATGGCGATCCCCAGGTGCACCCTCAGCACGAGGACTATTGGGGCCACGTCAACCCGGTAGGGCCGCGGGGGGTGTACGACGAGTCCAAGCGCTTCGCCGAAGCGATCACTATGGCCTACCATCGTTATCACGGCGTGGATACGCGGATCGTGCGCATCTTCAACACCTACGGCCCGCGCATGAGATCAGACGATGGCCGGGTGGTGAGCAACTTCGTCACCCAGGCCCTGCGGGGCGAACCGCTGACGGTCTACGACGACGGCTCCCGAACCCGAAGCTTCTGCTACGTGTCCGACATGGTGGAGGGCATGTATCGCCTGCTCCTGTCCGACGAGGTCTATCCAGTCAACCTGGGCAACCCCAATGAAATGACCGTCCTTGAATTTGCCCACAAGGTGCTGGAGCTCTCTGGCTCCTCGTCGGAGATTGTGTTCATCGCCCCAACCGACGAACGCACTAAGGACGATCCCCACGTGCGCCGCCCGGACATCAGCAAGGCCAGGCAGGTATTGAACTGGGAGCCCAGGGTTGGCCTGGAGGAAGGACTGCGAGAAACGATTGAGTGGTTCAGGGAGCGGGTCTAGCTTGAGAACCAGAGCGTTTTCCGGGCACGCAGACCTCAGTTGGGGAAGCCCAGTGTTCAATGCGGCGCTGCTGCTCATCGTCCTCGCGGTCGGCCTGAGCATCGCTCTCCTGCCCTTGACCCTGGCGGGAGGTGCGGTGCTGGGCGGCATCGTTTTCCTCGTCACTCTGATCCGCCCTGAGTACGGGCTGTACCTCCTGATCCTGGCCGTGCCTTTCGGATCGGTCAGGGAAATCGCCATCAGTGGCCTCACGGTGGGGGCGGCGGAGGCATTGGTGGGACTGGTGCTGGCCGCATGGCTGGCCCGGATGGTAGCCATCAGAGAGATCAAGACCGTTCACCCGCCCCTGCTTCTGCCCCTGCTCATCTTCCTGGGAGCCATCCTCCTGTCGCTGACGGGGGCTCTCTCACTGAAATACAGCTTCAAGGAAATCCTCAAGTGGCTGGAGGTGCTGGGCATCTACCTCTTCGTGGCCAACGTCATCGAAAGGGAACAAGCCCAGGCCGTGGTCCTTATGATGCTACTGGCGGGCATCGGCCAGGCCCTTCTCGGCTTTTACCAGTTCTTTGGCCGGGTAGGGCCACAGGCGTTCGTCATCCTCGGCCGCTTCGTGCGGGCCTACGGCACCTTCGAGCAGCCGAATCCGTACGGGGGGTACCTGGGGCTGGTTTTGCCGCTGGCTTGTGGTGTTCTGGTGGGAACCCGTACATTCGGGATTCGTAAACTCGTAGAATCGTGGGTTCGTCACGAATCTACGAGTCACGAATCTACGAATCTACGATTTGCGAATTTCCTGGTCGCTATCATCGGCGTGGCCGTAATGGGCGCGGCTTTGCTCATGAGCTGGTCCCGCGGTGCGTGGATGGGGTTCGCCGCTGCTTTCGTTCTGATGAGTCTGGCCTACAGCCGGCGAAGATCGGCTCTGCTCGCTTTGCTCTGCTTGCTAGTCGTCTCGGTGCTACTGTTGGGAAGCGTTCAGACGCTGCCTCAACCCATCGTTCATCGCTTGACTGATTTCCTCCCCTACCTGCGTATTTTCGATGTGCGAGAAGTGGAACTGACCGAAGCGAATTATGCCGTGCTGGAGCGGATGGCTCACTGGCAAGCCGCCTGGGGGATGTTCAGCGACCACCCCTGGTTGGGAGTGGGCATCGGCAACTACGAGCCTGTCTACCCGGCCTACTTCCTGCCGGGCTGGACAGAACCCCTGGGCCATGCCCATAACTACTATCTCAACATCGCCGCCGAAGCAGGACTGATCGGCCTAGCGGCTTACCTGGTCCTCTGGGGAGCGGCCTTCTGGCAAGCCTGGAAGGCCGTCCAAGCAACGGAGGGCTATTGGCGTGGGGTGGCGGTCGGCATCCTGGGCGTCCTGGCCCACCTCTCGGTGCACAACTTCTTCGATAACCTCTACGTGCATAACATGTACCTGCACGTGGCGATTCTGCTGGGATTGATCTTTGTGATCGGCCAGCAAGATCAGAGCCATAAAGCGGCGTAGCCGCAAACAGACTTTCCACCACAAAGACACCAAGACACAAAGAAAAGTGGTGTGGATTGATCTCCCAAGGAAACTTCGTGTCTTTGTGTCTTGGTGGTAAGAAGGAATTTGCCATGTTTACCCGAGTCCACAAGTTCGCTCACGCCAATACTAAGGAGATCACTCGCTTTCTCAAGTTCTCTGTGGTGGGCATCTTGGGAGCGATGATTGATTTCGGCGGTCTCAATCTGCTCATCCTGGCCTTCGACTTCAGCAAGATACTGGCTAACACCTGCTCCTTCACCGCGGCGGTGATCAGCAATTTCATCTGGAACAGGCTGTGGACGTTTCCCGAATCGAGGGACAGGCCCATCATTCCTCAACTCGGCCAGTTCTTCCTGGTCAACGTCGGCGGCCTGCTGCTCAATCAGACCATCTTCCTCAGCCTGGATGCCTGGGTGCTGGGCGAAGCGGGCGCGTTGGCCGCTCCGATGGCGACGGTGGCTCTCAGCATTGGCCTAGCCCACTACAAGTTGGCCTATAACTTGTCTAAGGCCATCGCGACCATCATCGTCCTGTTCTGGAACTTCGGCGCTAATCGCCTTTGGACCTACCAGGGGATTTAGCCTTGCGCATCGGCATAGATTACACGGCAGCGGTTCGCCAGGGGGCGGGCATCGGGCGCTACACGCGAGAGCTGGTGAGGGCGCTGGCGGAGCTGGATCGAAACCACGACTACGTGCTGTTCACGGCGGCAGGAGGTCTGCCGCTCGCAGACACAGGCTGGCCACCCGAATTCGGCTCTCTGGGATTTCGCAGGGCCACAGGGGCGGACTCCCCAACTTGTTGGGGGGACGGCGCGGCCAGTCCCAACAAGTTGGGGACTCCAGCCCGTTATTCACGCGAACTCCCCCAAACCCCCAGTTTTCAGATGCGTTCCATGCCCCTCTCCGACCGCACTCTGACCATCCTGTGGCATCGCCTGAAACTGCCTCTCTGGGTGGAGCTGTTCACCGGCCCGTTGGACATCTTCCACTCGCCCGACTTCGTCCTGCCGCCGGTGCGCCGGGCCAGGACGATGCTTACCGTCCACGACCTCTCATTCATGCGTTATCCTGAGTGCGCCGACGCCAACCTGCGAGCCTATCTGAACAAAGTGGTTCCCCGCTCTGTGCGCCGGGCTGATCTGGTGCTGGCCGATTCGCAGAGCACCAAAGATGACCTGGTGGAGTTGTTGGGCGTGGAGCCCAACAAGATCGAGGTGGTCTACCCCGGCGTAGAGGAGCGCTTCCACCCCATCAAGGATCAGGCCATCCTAAAGGAAGTGAGAAAGCGATACAACTTGCCCCCCCCGTTTATTCTTGGCCTGGGAACATTGCAGCCCCGCAAGAACTTCGCCCGACTCATCGAAGCCTTTGCTGATTTGCGATTTGCCGATTTGCGATTGGTCATCGTCGGAGGCAAGGGCTGGCTGTACGAGGAGATTTTCGCCACCGTCGAACGGCTCGGCCTGGAAGAGAAAGTCATATTTCCCGGCTTCGTCGCTGACGAAGACTTACCCGCCCTCTACAACCTGGCCGACCTGTTTGTCTTCCCCTCCCTGTACGAAGGCTTCGGGCTGCCGCCCCTGGAGGCCCTGGCCTGCGGCACCCCGGTAATCACCTCCAATGCCTCATCATTGCCTGAGGTGGTGGGGGAGGCCGGGCTGATGGTGGAGGCCACCGACACAGAGGGCCTGACCGAGGCCATGAGGCGAGTCTTGGAGGATGACGCGCTGAGAGAGGGGATGATCGCCAGTGGACTGGAGCAGGCGAGGCAGTTCACCTGGCAAAAGGCAGCGGCGAGGCTCTTGAACCTATACGAAACGCTGGGAGAGAGATGCAACTAAAGCCGAAATTCTGCCCCCACTGCGCAGGACGGCTGGCCCCCAGAATGATTGACAGGTGGGAGCGGCTGGTCTGTCAGGAGTGCGGCTTCATCTTCTACATCAATCCCAAGGTGGCCGCTGGCGTGCTGACCGAGCACGAGGGGCGCGTCGTCTTGGTGAAGCGAGGGATCGAGCCTCGCGCCGGCTATTGGGCGTTGCCGTCGGGCTTCGCCGAGTACGGCGAAACCATCGAACAGACCGCCATCCGCGAGTGTCACGAGGAGACGGGGCTGGAGATAGAGCTGGACGACCTGCTGGGCGTGTATTCCGTCAATAGCGATTTCTACGGGCATCTGGTGCTGGTGCTTTACTCTGCCCACATAGTGGACGGGGAGATGGTAGCCGGCGACGATGCCAGCGAGGTAGGTCTTTTCGCACCCGCAGAGCTGCCGACCGACATCGCTTTCCAGGCCCATCGCGAGGCACTGCGCGATTGGAGAAAGATTAAATGCTAGCGTGGGTGCTATGATAAGTATCCTGAGCCTGTCGAAGGATGCGGGTTTGCAAGAGTCGCACCCTTCGACAAGCTCAGGGTGCTCATGGAGGAGAGTGTGAGGTGAAGAAGATGGACGCAGCTACTATCATTATGATCGCTCTGGCGGTGATCCTGACCGTCGCGGCCTATTTTCGGGGCGGCGTGCACCTGGCCGGGTTGCGATTAGGCGCCAAGACCATCTGGGACAACTTGCTCCTCTTGCTGGCCTCCTTCGCCGTGGCCGGCCTGGCACGGGTGCTGATCCCCAAAGAGCTGATCAGCCAATGGCTAGGAGCCCAGGCAGGAGTCAAGGGCATCCTGCTGGGTTGTGTCGCCGGTGGCCTGGTGCCGGGCTCGCCCTACTCGGTCTTCCCCATCATTGCCTCTTTCTACGAGGCTGGAGCAGGCATCGGCACCATCGTGGGCT
>CAZQDO010000098.1:12865-14781 GCA_964592085.1 uncultured Anaerolineae bacterium
CTTTGTCACCGCCTGGTCGCTTTGGTCGGTCAGCCGCTTGCCTCTGGAGGTGGGCATCATCGGCCCCAGGGTCACTTTGATACGCTACCTCTCCACCCTGATCTTCCCACCCATTGCCGGCCTCATCGCCCAACTCTTCTCATCCAGGATGTAGCGAGGAGACAATGATGTTCAACTCTGAGGTGCTCAAAAGCAGCAAGACGAGAGAACGACGAGAGCGGGCTTTGGCCATCCTGTCCGCAGCCCTGGAAGCTGTAGACCCCGCCAACGCCATCAAACGACAGGTGTCTCTCGCGGGTGACACCCTGCGCATCGGCCACCGCCCTGAGCTTGTCGAAGGGCAGCGAACTTATGACCTCACCCACTACCGCCACATCTACGTTATCGGCGGGGGTAAGGCTGGCGGCTCCATGGCCCAGGCTATCGAGGAGATCCTGGGTCGCCGTGTGACGGCTGGTCTGGTCAATGTCAAGTACGGCTACGGAGCGGAGACGGAGATCGTTCGCCTCAACGAGGCCGGCCACCCTATCCCCGATGCCGCTGGCATGGCCGGGACGAAGCAGATGGCGGAGTTGGCCCGTCAAGCCACCGACGAGGACTTGGTCATCTGCCTCATCTCAGGCGGGGGGTCGGCGCTGATGACCTTGCCCGTGGAGGGAATCACCCTGGCCGACATGAAGTCGCTGACCGACGCTTTCCTGCGCTGCGGGGCCACCATCAACGAGATCAACGCCGTGCGCAAGCATCTCTCCCAGACCAAGGGGGGAAACCTGGCTCGCCTGGCCTGCCCCGCCGAGATCGTCACCCTCATCCTGTCCGATGTGGTGGGAAACCCGTTGGACGTCATCGCCTCCGGGCCGACGGTGCCTGACCCCACCACCTTTGCCGATGCCTACGGCGTCATCGAAAAGTACGGCCTGCTGGGAGAGCTCCCAAGGTCCATCGTCGAGCACCTGCGGCGGGGCAAGGAGGGCCTCATCGCGGATACACCCAAAGCAGGTGACGAGAGCTTCACCCGAACTCACAACCTGATCATCGCCAGCAACGAGGTCGCCGCCGAAGCAGCCACTACCAAAGCCGAGGAGCTAGGGTTCCACACCCTGCTGCTCTCCACCTTCGTCGAGGGCGAGGCCAGGGAAGTGGCCAAGGTCTTCGCCGCCGTGGCCAAGGAGATCCTCCATTCGGGCCGCCCCGTGCCCCGGCCAGCCTGCGTGGTAGCCGGCGGGGAGACGACGGTCACGGTTCGGGGCAACGGCCTGGGAGGCCGTAACCAGGAGATGGCCCTCAGCGCGGCTCTGGAGATCGCCGGCCTGGAAGAGGTGATGATCATCCCCCTGGCCACCGACGGCACCGATGGGCCTACCAACGCCGCCGGTGCCATCGCCGACGGCTCCACCCTGCGTCGAGCTCAGGAGGCGGGCCTGCCAGTCATCCAGTACCTGGCCAACAATGATTCGTACCACTTCTTCCAGCAGTTGGGTGATCTGCTCGTCACCGGGCCGACCAATACGAACGTGAATGATTTGACGTTTACGTTTGTCTTCTAGAAAAATAAGACCTCGGAGGTTTCCGTCAGTGCCTATGCTGGCCAAAGCACCTTGACTATTTGGTTAGTTTGCCGACAAAACCGCATTTGAAAACCTCCGAGGTCTGGATCGGGTATCGAAATGCTAACAATTGCGCACATTCTGAAAAGAAAAGGGCAAAAAAACTGGTTTCTGATGGGGATCGCCCTGGCCCTGATTGGTTATTGGGGCCCCTGGGTGAATCACAAGACGGCGGCGCTGGTCTTGAGTGGGCTGGATATGGCTGAGTTCGTCAAGTTCCTGCCTGGGGTGAGGGCCGGCACCGAGTCCATGATCCGTGAGCTTTTTTACCTGCCCCCCTTGGCCGCAGCTCTCTGCCTGGCTCTCACC
>CAZQDO010000099.1:0-14743 GCA_964592085.1 uncultured Anaerolineae bacterium
CCTCTGGACTTGGACATCTTCTCGCCCTCGGCGTCCAGGATCAGACCCAGGCAGACACAGTTTTTGAAACAGGGCTGGTTGAACAGCAGGGTGGAGATAGCGTGCAGGCTATAGAACCACCCTCTGGTCTGATCTACCGCCTCGCAGATGAAGTCGGCCGGGAACTGCTCCTCGAACATCTCATGATTGGCAAAGGGATAATGCCATTGGGCCACCGGCATAGACCCTGAGTCGAACCAGGTATCTATGACCTCCGGCACGCGGCGCATTACCCCACCGCAATCCTCGCACTTGTAGATCACCTGGTCTATGTAGGGCCGGTGCAAATCCAATTGTTCAAGGTTGAAGGTTGCAGGTTGCAGGTTTTCACCAGAACCTGGGACCTGAAACCTGTAACCCGAAACTTTGGATTGCAGTTCCTCGACGCTCCCAACACACTCCTGCCGTCCACACTCCTCGCAAACCCAGACAGGCAAGGGCGTTCCCCAGTAGCGCTCGCGGCCCAGGGCCCAGTCTACGTTGTTTTCCAACCAGTTGCCGAAGCGGCCGTCGCGGATGTGCTCCGGGTACCAATTGATCTGACGATTGAGATTCACCAGCTCATCCCTGTAGCGGGTGGTCTCGATGTACCAGGTCGCTTTGGCGTAGTACAAGAGAGGCATGTTGCAGCGCCAGCAGAAGGGGTAGACGTGGCGATAGGTCCCCACCTTGTACATCAGCCCACGTCCCTGCAAGTCCTTGATGATCAGGGGATCGGCGTCTTTGACGAACAGTCCCCGCCAGGGGGTGACTTCGTCAATGAAAGCACCGCGCAGGTCAACGGTGTGCAGCACAGGTAGGTCGTACTCCTGGCCGACCTCCAGGTCCTCCGCGCCGAAGGCGGGCGCAATGTGCACGATGCCCGTGCCGTCCTTGGTGGTCACGAAGTCGCCAGGGACCACGTAGCAATAGTCCTTCTCTACGGGCATGAAGGTGAACAGGGGTTGATAGTGTGCACCCAACAGCTCCTTACCTGATACGGTCCGCACCACCTCGTAAGGCTCATCTAGCACCTGGTCCAGCAACTCTTTGGCCAGGATCAGCCGCTCCTTCTCGCCCTCTCTTTCCAGTTCCACCGTGACGTACTCGATCCTGGGGTGGACGGCCAGGGCCACGTTGCCGGGCAGCGTCCAGGGAGTGGTGGTCCAAACCAGGAAGTAGGTGCCTGGCTCATCTCGCAGGGGGAACTTGACGTAGATGGACGGATCTTCGGCCTCGTCGTAGCCTAGAGCCACCTCGTGATCCGACAGGGGCGTGCCGCAGCGAGCGCAATAGGGCACAACTCGGTAGCCCTGGTAGATGAGGTCCTTGTCCCACAACTGCTTGAGGATCCACCATACCGATTCGATGTATTCATTCTTCAGGGTGACGTAGGGGTCCTCCATGTCAATCCAGAAGCCGATGCGGTCGGTCAGCTCCTCCCACTCCCTGACGTAGCGGAAGACGCTCTCCCGGCACTTGGCGTTGAACTCAGCCACGCCGTAGTCTTCAATGGCCTGCTTGCTGTTGAGGTCCAGCTCCTTCTCGATCTCCAGCTCGACCGGCAGGCCGTGGGTATCCCAGCCACCCTTCCGCAGGACGTAATAGCCCTTCATCGTCCTGTAGCGGGGGAAGAGGTCCTTGAAGACCCGGGCCAGGACATGGTGAGTGCCGGGCAGGCCATTGGCCGTGGGAGGCCCCTCGTAGAAAACGTAGCGAGGGGCGTCCTGTCGAATCTCCAGGCTCTTCTCAAAGATGTGGTTCTTTTTCCAGAAGCGGAGGACACCCTCCTCCATTTCGGGAAAGTTGACTTTGCTAGGCACTTCTTTGAACATGGTTTCTCCTCCTTTTGCTGCTTAGAACACGGATGTGCAGGATTTGCGGATTTCCCCCAGGCCACTTGATCCGTCAATCCTGCCAATCCGTGTTCTCCTCCAACGCAATCCGCAGCCGCTTGTTGATGCGGCCTTTGCTCTCGTGGCCCACCACGTGGATCGTCCCCACTTCGCGGGTGTTGGCCACGTGGGTGCCGCCGTCGGCCTGCAAGTCCAGCCCCTCGATCTCCACCACCCGCACCTCGCGGATGCTCTCCGGCAACAGGTTGATCTTGGTGCGGATGAGATCGGGGATTTGGAAGGCCTCCTCGCGGGGCAAGATGCAGACTTTGACCGGGTGGGCGGCGGCCACTTCTGCGTTGATTTTCTCCTCCACCTCCTGAGCGAAGTCCACACTCATGTGCTCCAGCTCGAAGTCCATCCGGGCTGCCAGGGGCTTCATGTTGCCGCCCGTCACCAGGGCCCCGTAGTCGCGCCAGATGACGCCGCAGAGGATGTGCAGCGCGGTGTGGGTGCGCATCATCTTGTAGCGGTGCTCCCAATCCACCACCCCTCTGATCGGCGTGCCCACGGGTGGCGGCTCAATGTCCAGCTTGTGCCACACCAGGTCGCCTTGCTTCTTGGCTTTGACCACCCTGGCCTCGCCATCATCCCACAACAGCCGACCCATATCGGCCAGTTGCCCTCCGCCGCCGGGATAAAAGGCCGTGCGATCCAGGGCCACCCGGTCGCCCTCGACCACCTCCACCACGGCCTCGAACTCCTTCAGATAGCTATCGGTCAAATAGAGTAAATCGGTCACGTCTAACCTCCATGAAGCTCAGGTTCAAACCACAGATAAGGTGCCAGGCACTTCTCAAAAAGCTACCCCTCTCAAAGCCGAGGACAATTCGGAAAGCGCTTCTGTTTGAAATCTTCAGGGAAAGTGCCTGGCACCTGACGCTTAGCTAAAGCCCAAACCACAAGTGATCTGTGAAATCCTGGCATCCCACCGCTCGCCAGAAAGCCTGGGAGACGGGGTTGAAGTGGGCCACATTGAGATGTACAGTAGAGAGTTCCTTCGCCCTGAACCAATCCTTCAGGCCCTCGAAGAGACGGCGGCCGATGCCCTGCTGCCGCCATGCCGGGTCCACGCAGATGTCGGAAACGAGACCATAAGCAGGTGGCAAGAGCACGGGGGGGTTCTCTCGCACCATGCCGATGATGTAGCCCACCAGTTGCCCGTCAGCATCGGCGACCAGGACACAGACATCATCAGCCCGCAGCCAATCGCGGAGGATCTTCGCCCAGTGCTTCTCTCCATCGGGCGCGGGCCGAAACCGCTCATCCAGCGCCGCGTGATACTGCATCATCTCAGTCCAGAGAGGTAAGATCCCCCCTGCGTCCTTCCGAGTTGCCTTGCGAATGACCACTTGCGGCATGGACCTCTCTCCCAAAAGCAAAAAACTCTCATCCCTAAGGGACGAGAGCCTGAACTCCCGCGGTACCACCCTAATTGGCGTTGCCACCCACTCTGTGAGGTACGTATTCATACCCCCGTCCGTGTAACGGAGGACGAGCCCGGCCAGGTCTATTTGCTTCGTACATTCGTAACGAGTCTACGAATTTACGAGCTTTCGGCTGACAGCTCCGGAGGGATTTTCGGCGAGGTTCCCGCATCCGGCTTCCACCTCACCCGGACTCTCTGAGCGTTGCCCCTCACCTACTCGTCTCCATCATCGCTCTTGGAAGAATATAGCACAGAAACAGCGATTTGTCAAGTTAATGCCCCAGTATCCTCACGCTCTCCTGGCGGGGCTGAAGCACCAGACGGAAAGCGGCGAAACGGCTCAGCAACTCCCGCACCTGGTCGCGCCGCGACCTCATGCGCTCATCCCTGGCCTTCCAGACCCCACAGACCTGGTTGATGACCAAGCTGCTGTCTCCCCTCACTTCGATGGAGAATTCCGAGGGGCTCTTCTCCGCCGCTGTTAGCCTCTGAATCAGGTCCCTCAGGCCGGCGATCAGCGTATCGTACTCCGCCTCGTTATTGGTCATCTCTCCAGCGAACTCGAGTCGTACCACCCGCTCCGTGCCCTCACTGGCCTTGATCAGGGCGTAACTGCCATAGCCCGGCCCTGGATTGCCCACGCTTCCCCCATCGAAGACCAGAACGTAATCGGGCTGGCCCTCCAACTGACCAACGTCGAAGGTCGAGATGGGTTTGTGAGCTTCAGACGCCCCATCTGGCCTCCTGAATCCCCCCGCGACAGAAAGCCTCTCAAAAAGCGCTCTCTTCTCTGCATCGCTCAAGGCAGCAATCGCTGCCAGAATCTCATCCACGGCCCTCATCGCTGTCCCATCATTTCTCACCGGCTATCAACTGATCGTAGAGCGTCTCCAGGTTGGCCTGGTGCAAGTCCTGAACCAGGCCATCGAGGGGGATGCGAGACTTGCCACAACTCTCGATACCTATCCGCCTGAGCTCATCCCGCGGCGCTCCGGCCTCTACCTCCCGCCGCACCTTCTCATAAATGGTTTCCAGGTAGGCGAGACTGCTTTTCAGGGTTGCCTTGACCTCGCCCCGCAGGATCACACCGCCGTGTCCCTGCACAATGTTGTCCACGTTCAACTCTGAGATGGCTCGCAAGGATTTCATGAATTCCAACCGATCGCCATCCACGATGTAGGGCACCGGCATGACCATATCGCCAGCGAAAAGCACCTTGTCTTCTCGGACGCAAACCACTATCGAATCAGGGGTGTTGCCCGGCGTGTGCATCAACCGCAGCGTCTTGTCGCCCAGCCGCAGGGTCAGCTCTTTGGTGAAGGTAATAGAGGGCAGGCGCAGTTCCACCTCGGCCAGCTCAGGGATTTGCTCCTTGGCCTCATTCAAGCCTTTCTCACCACGCTTCAGCAAGGTCTGGCGGCAAAGCTCATGGGCAATCACCTCGGCCCCCTCGAAGAGATAGTTACCGTAAATGTGGTCGGAGTGGGAATGGGTGTTGATCACATAGAGCACTTTGTTTTTGCTCTTTCGCCGCACGAGGTCCACCAGCTCAATGGTTTCCTGAGGAAAGAGCAGGGTATCAATAACGACCACCCCTTTCGAGGTGAATATGGCCCCGGCCATTACCTTAACGTAGAGCTCGCTGGTGAATACGTAGATGTCGTCAGCGACTCGCTCTTTCAGCATGCGCGCCTCCTACTGCAACATTCGTTCACAGAGCGTTGCTACCTTGATCGCCGACGGTCTCCTGACCGAGGCGATCCGAGGGGCTCGGTCAAGAGACCTTCGCCCATCACAGTTCACAGGGCATCGTTGGAAATAATCAGGTCAGCGGTGGCAATATTGGTGGCGATAGGCACATCATGCACGTTGCAAGCCCGTAAGAGAGTCTGAATATCGGGGTCGTGGGGATGTTTATCCAACGGATCTACCAAAAAGAAAACGCCATCTATTGTCCCTTCAGCTACGCGGGCAGCGATCTGAGCATCACCCCCATGGGGACCTGACAGAACACGCTCCACTTCGAGGCCTACTTTCTCCTGTAGGATTTTGCCGGTAGTGGCCGTGGCTACCAGGCGATATTCTTTTAATTTTTCGCGATTGAAAGTGGCGAAGGCCACCAAGTCGGCCTTCTTGCCATCGTGCGCGATCAAAGCTATGGTCTTCATGCTCATGATCCTCCCATCATCGGCGTAAACTTAAGCTCTGAGCCCGTCCCTTCGGCAGGCTCAGGACAAGCCCCGGGGCGGCCCGAGGACGGGCCTTCGAGCCTTAAGTTTACAGGAATGATCCTCCCATACAAAAACACCACCAGGTAAAACCTGGTGGTTGCTTTTTAAGAATCCCCGCCATGCCGTGTGGTACCAGTGTTTTGAACCTGCTTTCGCAGGTGGGGATCTACCTATCGGCTCTGCCTCACCTATTCTGGCTAACGCATCCCCTCTAGAGTTCCAATCCCCTTCATTTTAAGTGTTGGCTCAAAACTCTCGCTACGCATCACGAACACAGCAGGGTATCTATTGCCACCAATATCTTACCACAAAATCCCCAAAAAGGCAAGTTCAAACCGCCGTTCCCAGGCGGCTGCAAGCCCTCTCCTGAAATTTTAAGGTTCTTCATCCACCAATCGCAAATGTAGTTCCACCAACTGCCGCTCTGAGATAGGCGATGGCGCACCAAAGGTAAGGTCCTCTGCCCGCTGCGTTTTGGGGAAGGCCATCACCTCGCGGATGTTGTGCTCACCAGCCAGGAGCATCGCCAGGCGATCTATGCCGGGTGCAATGCCGCCATGAGGCGGAGCCCCATACTCGAAAGCCTCCAGCAGGTGGCCAAACTCGGCCTGCACGTTTTCTTTGGAAAGCCCCAGAGCGCGGAACATTCTCTCCTGCATCTCGCGGCGATGGATTCGGATGCTGCCGCCACCGATCTCCCAGCCGTTGCAGACGACGTCGTAGGCTTTGGCCCGCACCCTGCCCGGCTCAGTCTCCAGGAAAGGCAGATCTTCGTCCAGGGCTGAGGTGAAGGGGTGATGCATGGCATTCCACCGTCCCTCCTCCTCGTTCCACTCCAAGAGGGGGAAATCCAGCACCCAGGCAAAGGCCAGCACGCTATCGTCCCGCAAGCCCAATCGCTGCCCCATCTCCAACCTCAAGCACCCCAGAGCCTCGGCCACCACTTTGGGCTCGTCGGCCACCATGAGGATCAGATCGCCCTCCTCCGCCTCCGTCCGAGCGAGGATGCCTGCGATCTCCGCCTGGGACAGGAACTTGGCAACGGGCGACCGCACCGACAAACCTTCTTCAACCAGCAGCCACACCAGCCCCTTGGCACCGTGCTTCCTGACAAACTCGCCCAGCTCGTCCAACTGGCGACGGCTGTAGTCGGCGCAACCGGGAACACGGAGGGCTTTCACCTGCTTCCCCTCGGCCACCGCCTGGCGGAAAACGCGAAACCCGCTCTCGGCCACGACATCGGAGAAATCAATCAAAGGCAGGCCGAAGCGCAGATCGGGCTTGTCGCTGCCGTAGCGCGCCATGGCCTCCTGATACGAAAGCCGAGGGAAGGGCTTGCTCAGGATGCTCCTTCCTGTCTCGGCGAACAGCACGTCTACCAGAGCGGTGAACAGGTCCTCCGTGAGCTGCAAGATGTCCTCAGTCTCCACAAAGGACATCTCAACGTCCAGTTGAGTGAACTCGGTCTGCCGGTCGGCCCGCAGGTCTTCGTCGCGGAAACAGCGGGCGATTTGGAAGTACTTCTCGAAGCCGGCCACCATGAGGAGCTGTTTGATCTGCTGCGGCGACTGGGGCAGAGCGTAGAATTTGCCCGGATGAACGCGGCTGGGCACCACGTAGTCGCGGGCTCCCTCAGGGGTGCTCTTGATGAGGATGGGCGTCTCGATCTCGACGAAGCCCTTCTCATCGAGGTAGTCGCGGATGAACTTGACCACCTTATGGCGCAGGATGAGGTTTCTCTGCATGGGCCTCTTACGCAAATCCAGATAGCGGTATCGCAGGCGCAGGGCCTCATCCACTACTTCATCGTCCCTGTTGATGTAGAAGGGGGGCGTCTCGGCCGGATTGAGTATCTCCGCCGAGTTAGCCACCACCTCGATCTGACCCGTGTCCATGTCTGGATTTTCCAGGCCGTCGGGGCGGCGGCGCACCAGGCCCTCAACGCGGAGCACGTATTCCCCCCGGGTCTGGGAGAAGGTAGCATGAGCCTCCGCTGAGAGCTCAGGATTGGCGACCACCTGGGTTATCCCCTCCCGGTCCCGCAAATCAATGAAGATCAACCCACCGTGGTCGCGGCGGCGGTTTACCCAGCCGGCCAGGGTCACTTCCTGGCCCACGTGTTCATCTCTCAGTTCGCCACAAGTATGCGTCTTCAACATGATCTATCCTTTCCCGCTCGCTAACCTGTATAGGCATTATGACAAATATACACCGAAAAATCACAGAGGCGCAAAAAGCGCGAGGAAATTGATGGATGAAACTTGATGAAATCCGCTCAATCTCTATGTTCTCCGGCCTCCACCGTTCGCTCTTTTGCTTCCTCACAGAAGGGTTATGACAAATGGCTCAGGCCCGACCTCGCCGGAGGCTCAGTGTGCTCAGGTAATCCCTCAGCACCATCAAGGCCAGTTGTTTCCTTCGGCTCCTACTTTGGATGGTATTATACTACCGGGGAGGCAAAAAGACAAACGCCCATCCCCTGAAGTTTGCACAGTAAATCGAACACAGCGTATCAGCAAGCCGCCTGCCAGAAGTACGACAGGCGGCCTGTCTTGCACCCAACTCCTTTTCGCCAGGTCGTCGCCCGGTTACCCTCCTAAATCACCTGGGCCTGCTTCAGTGTCCGAATCGTCAGCTTCGGGCAGTGGGGTGAATTCTGCGGGCCAGATGGTCGCATCATTGTGCCTGGCGCGGCTCATTTTGGCTCCCTGGAGGTTCGTAGCCCCCAGCAAGGTTCCGCGAAGATCCGCCTGTTCCAGATCGGCGCCCTGGAGGTTTGCGCCCCACAGGTTGGCACCCTGGAGGTTGGCGCCCACCAGATCGCCATCCTGGAGATTAGCGTACTTCAGGTTGGCGTCCTGGAGATTGGCATCCGTCAGGTCAATGTCCTGCAGATTAGCGTACTTCAGGTTGGCGTCCTGGAGGTCAGCGTCCCTCAGATTAGCGCCCTGCAGATTGGCGCGCATCAGATTGACATCCTGGAGATTGGCGTACTTCAGGTTAGCGCCCTGGAGATTGGCCTCATACGGACTGGCGCCCTGGAGATTGACCCCAATCAGGCCAGCGTTCTGGAGATTGGCATACTTCAGGTTAGCGCCCTGGAGATTGGCCTCATACGGACTGGCGCCCTGGAGATTGGCATCCGCCAGATTGGCATCCTGGAGATCGGCCCGCATCAGGTTGGCATCCTGAAGATCGGCTTCTCTGAGGTTAGCGCCCAGGAGCTTGGCATCGCCCAGATTAGAGTCCTGGAGATCGGCGCACTTCAGGTTGGACCCCTGGAGATCGGCTTCTCGAAGGTTGACCTCTCGCAAGCTGGCCCATTGGAGATTGGCCTCTCGAAGGTTGGCTGCGTATAGATTGGCCTTGTTGAGCGAACCATCCCGCAACCATCCATTGTCACGCAATCTCCGAACTGCCTGCCGCACAGATGCAATATCTGCGCTACTGAGCTGCAAAATCAGCCGCTCCTTGTCTCGCCCCGTTTCACGACGCTGATACAGCGACTCAACAACGAGGATGATGATGGCAATACCGGCCAGTTCTGCGCTGGCGTTGGCATAGAAATCTGCAATGAGCTGCCGGGGCGTTTCAGTTAAGAAAAGCGATCCGCGCTCGTTGGCGTAGCCAAGCGCCCCGATCACAATCGCCAGTGCCAGCAATACAACACCCAACAGCCTGAGAGGAGTCCACCACCGAACGAACCTTCGCCCAATTCTCTTCATAGGCCAACCTCCTCCTTCAATGTACACCGCATTTGCTGTGCGAGAGCGCTGGCCCACTGGCCCTGGTGATGTCGCGGTACCCAAAGGCCGTGGGAACGCCCAACACTCCTAATTGTAACATGCTTCGCCCAGTTATGCAAATTCAAAGTCATGGCCAGGAGGCATTTCAATTCTGGAGCAGGTTTCCAGTCGGTTAGACCTCTGAGGTTTTGGATGTTGCTTTAGCCTCGAAATCTGGCGACCACCCCATCATTATGCCCTTGCACTTTTGTTGGGCCTGGGGTATAATCATATCTGATCTTACGAGTTTTGCGGAGATGCACACTGATGTTGGTCCTGCACGGTAGTTGGTTGCTGCCCACCCAACCTATAGCGCCCGGTCACTTCCTGCTGTGGGCCGAGACCTCCGAAGACAAAAGACGTCGACGAGGACGCAAGCCCCGAATTCTTCCTCATCCCTTCACTGCTCCCCTGGAGACGGTGCAGCAAGCGTTGGCCCCCCTGGTATCCCTCCCCGACGACCCGGCCATCACCCGTTTCATCGCCCTGCTGCCAGCAGCCGGCGATCTACCGCTCCCCTCCCCTCGCCTGGTTCACGACTGGGATGAGCTGGATGGGGCAATGCCAACGGGCCTGCGTCGCTTCAAGCTGAAGGGCCTGTCTCTGGACGCAACGGATGCCCTACACTTCCTCACTGCCTTGCCTGCGACGGAGGAGCTGCCCCCGCACCTGGTTCTGGGAGACGACCTGGCCTTCTGGAGCACCGTAGCCCGCTTCGCTCTGGAGTTGCTGGCCGCCCAGCGCTACATCCCAGCCATCGAACAGGTGGGAACCCAGAATTTCCACGCCCGCTGGCGCCCCGTCTTCGACCGGCCACAGGACGCCAGCCGACTGGCCCAACTGCTGGCATCCATGCCGCCAGCGGCCAGGGCTTGCCTGCCGACAGGGTTGAAAGGTGAGCCCGACGCCCCCCCGGCCCACCGGCTGCTGGAGGACTTCCTGACCACCGTCGTGGACGCCGCCGTGCGCGAGTGGCGGGGACCAGACTGGCGTCCCATGCGGGGCGACGACGTGGCGGTGGTCTGGCTCAATGTCCTTTTCTCTGTTGACCCCACCGTCGAAGGGCCGTACTTTGCCCTTAGCACCCTGGCCAGGGCGCACAAGACGTGGGTGCGCCAGTTGCACGTGGCGGGCGACGTTGCCTTTCGGGTCTGTCTACGTCTGGAGGTGCCCGAGACAACAGAAGAGGCGTGGCCGCTTGATTTCCTCCTTCAGGCCAGCGACGACCCTAGCCTGCTGTTGCCTGCCGAGACGGTGTGGAAGGCGCGAGGCAAAGCGCTCACCTACCTGAACCGCCGTTTCGAGGAGCCACAAGAGCGGCTGCTGACCGCCCTGGGCTACGCCTCAAACATCTTCCGCCCACTGGAGCGCAGTCTCCACCAGAACCGTCCCACAGCGGCTCACCTCAACACCGAGGAGGCATACGCTTTCCTGCGTGAGGCAGCTCCCCTGCTGGAGCAGAGCGGCTTCGGCGTGTTGGTGCCGCCGTGGTGGAACAAACGGGGCAGTCGTCTGGGCGCGCGCCTGCAAGTGAACAGTTCGTCCAGCCCGCCGAGCGTGTCCAGCGGCCTCCTCAGCCTGAATAACCTGGTCAACTACCAGTGGGAGATCGTCCTGGGAGACCAAACGCTGACGCGGGAGGAGTTCGAGGCCCTGGCGCGGCTCAAGATGCCCCTGGTGAAGGTGCGGGGTCAGTGGGTGGCCCTTAACCCTGAGGAGATCGAGGCTGCCATCCGTTTCTGGGAGAAGCGCCAGGCGGAAACGCAGATGAGCGTGCTGGACGCGCTGCAGTGGGAGCTGAGCGGCGAAGGCGAGGCGGAGGGCCTGCCGGTGGAGGAGGTGGAGGTCACTGGCTGGTTCGGTGAGTTGCTAGAGCGGTTGAAGCAAGGCGAGCAACTCGAGGAGTGGCCTCAGCCGGACGATTTGGCCGGAGAACTGCGCCCCTACCAGCAGCGGGGCTTCTCCTGGCTGACCTTCATGCGCCGCTGGGGCCTGGGCGCGTGCCTGGCCGACGACATGGGCCTGGGCAAAACGATCCAGGCTATAGCTCTTTTCCTACATGACCGCAAGAACAACGGGCAGGTGCCGCCGGCCCTGGTCGTCTGTCCCACTTCAGTGGCGGGCAACTGGCAGCGGGAAATCGAGCGCTTCGCCCCCGACCTGCGCCCCCTGCTTCATCACGGGGCCGGGCGGGCAAGCGGGCAGGATTTCCTGGCCCAGGCTCAGGAGCACGACGTGATCATCACCAGCTATGGCCTGGTGCGCCGCGACGCCGATGTGCTTTCGCAGGTGCACTGGAGCGAGATCATTCTGGACGAAGCGCAGAACATCAAGAATCCGGCGGCCAAGCAGACCCAGGCCGTGCGTCGCCTTCCGGCTGACTTCCGCCTGGCCCTCACCGGCACACCCGTAGAGAACCGCCTCTCTGAGCTGTGGTCCATCATGCACTTCCTGAATCCGGGCTATCTGGGTCCGCAGAAGCGCTTCCGGAGCGAGTTCGCCTTGCCCATCGAGCGTTACCGCGATCCGCTGGCGACGCAGCGGCTGCGGCAATTGGTGAGTCCCTTCATCCTGCGACGGCTCAAGACTGACTCCACCATCATCCAGGACCTGCCAGAGAAGCTGGAGATGAAAGTCTACTGCAACCTGACGCCGGAGCAGGCCACCCTGTACGAGGCCACAGTGCAGGATTCTCTCACCCAGATCGAAGATAGCGAGGGCATCCAGCGCAAGGGAGTTGTGCTGAGCACCCTTCTCAAGCTGAAACAGATCTGCAACCATCCGGCCCAATTCCTGGGCGACGGCTCGGAGCTACCCGACCGCAGCGGCAAGCTGGCCCGCCTGACGGAGATGCTGACGGAAGCGCTGGCCGTGGGCGACCGCGCGCTGATCTTCACCCAGTTCGCCACCATGGGGCAGATGCTGAAGAGCTACCTGCAGGAAACCTTTGGCCGAGAGGTGCTCTTCCTGCACGGCGGAACGCCGCGCAAGAAGCGAGAGCGCATGATCGAGCGATTTCAGAGCGATGGACACGCACCGCCGCTCTTTGTCCTGTCACTGAAGGCCGGCGGCCTGGGGCTGAACCTCACCGCCGCCAATCACGTCTTCCACTTCGACCGCTGGTGGAACCCGGCGGTGGAGGACCAGGCCACAGACCGCGCCTTCCGCATCGGCCAGACGCGGGACGTGCAGGTACACAAATTCCTGTGCATCGGCACGATGGAGGAGAACATTGACGCCCTCATTGAGAGCAAGAAGGCCCTGGCCGAAAGCATCGTCACCGCCGACGAGAGCTGGCTGACGGAGCTTTCCACCGATGAGTTGCGGGAGATGATGATGCTGAGGCCAGAAGCAGTCGGATGATTCCAGGGAACTCGGGGGAAATCGGAGGAACTGGGGGGAACTGGAGGAGGGATTAGATGCCGAAAGCGTATCAAGGGGCTGGCACACGGACTTATCGAAAGCTGTATGGATACAAGAAAATCATCGCCTGGCAGAAGGCCGACGACCTGGCGTGGATGGTCCACGAGCGGACAGCTCGCTTTGGTGCAGGGTACTACCGTCTAAAAGATCAGATGCGCGGTGCCGCGATATCGGTCAAGTCCAACATTGCCGAAGGATACTGCCGGGCTTCCCTTGGGGACTACATCCGTTTCTGCGAAATCGCCCGGGGCTCCCTGGGAGAGCTGGGCAGCCAGATTCAGGATTGTGAGCGGTGGAGGTTGATCACGGGCGACGAACTCACCGAGCTCTTGGAGCAGTTTGGTGATACCACGTTCTTTCTGGAGCGTCTGATCACCGGTTTGAAGAAGAAGCAAAAGACAGGAGAATGGGACAAAAGCTTTGGCGTCAAAGAAGCTGGAGTGGCATACGTGACAGAGGATGCCGACCAGCCATTTGAGTTGCCAGAGGGAATCTTGGAGGAACTCTGGGGAACTTGGGGGAACTCGGAGGAACCCCCAGAGTTCCCCTGAATTCCTCTGAGTTCCACCAAGCTCCTATGAGTTCCTTTGAGCGGAGGTTGCCATGTCTTGGTGGCGTTATAAACCAACCCGCCCCATAGCGGTTCAGGGAGGCATTAAGGCCCGCAGCCAGCGAGGGGCCATCGGCAAGAGCTGGTGGGCCCAACGCTGGACTGCTGCGCTGCGACGCATCATGGACTCCGGGCGGCTGAGCCGGGGTCGCTCCTACGCCCGGCGGGGGCAGGTAATGGACATCCATGTGCAGGATGGCGAGATCACCGCCAAGGTCCAGGGGAGCCGCCGCACGCCCTACCAGGTGTACATTCGGGTGCAGCCCCTGAAGGATGCGGATTGGGACCGGGTGCTAGACGTGCTGGCAGGGCAGGCCATCTTCACCGCCCAACTGCTGGCTGGCGAGATGCCGACCGACATCGAAGAGGCATTTGCCGCCGCCAACATCAGCCTCTTCCCGGCCTCAGTCAAGGAACTGGTGACCAACTGCTCCTGCCCCGACTGGGCCAACCCCTGCAAACACATCGCCGCCGTATACTTCCTGCTAGGCGAAGCCTTCGACGATGACCCCTTCATGCTCTTCCGGCTGCGGGGCCGCACCCAGGAACAGGTGTTGGCGGAGCTGCGTGCTCGGCGCGGCGCGATCGAAGAGGAGGAAGAAGCCGGCCCTGACCCCACCGCCCTGCCTGCGGAGGAGACGGCTCCTGCGCCCTTGCCGGAGGACCCGGCCATCTTCTGGCGCATGGGCCAAAGCCTGGACGACTTCCAGGTACAGCCAAAAGCGCCCAAGGTGCCGTTGAGCCTGCTCCAGCGGCTGGGGCAACCCGCCTTTGCCCCGGCAAACCTGCGCTCCAGTCTGAGCGTGGCCTACCAGACAGTCACCCAACGCGCCGAAGCCCTGGCCTTTGGCGAAGAAGGGGAGGAGTTGTAACGTGAAGAATATCGTCTTCTTCGACCTTGAGACCCAGCGGAGCTTCCAGGAGGTGGGAGGCCGGCATAACATCCCGCGCCTGGGCCTGTCGGTGGCGGTGACCTATTCGACCGCCGATGGCGAGTATCACCACTACACCGAAGAAACCGTAGCCGAGCTCATCGAGGAACTGAAGGCAGCGGATCTCGTCGTTGGCTTCAACGTGTTGAGCTTCGACTACCAGGTGTTGAGCGCCTACACCGACTATCCCCTCCGCCAGCTCCCCACGGTGGACATGCTGGACGACATCTACCGAACCCTCGGCTTCCGCCTGCGCCTGGACGCCCTGGCCAGCGCCACTTTAGGGGTCGGCAAATCGGCCGACGGTCTGCAAGCCATCCGCTGGTGGCGACAGGGCAAGATGCAGGAGCTTTTCGACTACTGCCAGCAGGACGTGGAGGTCACACGGCAGCTCTACGAATTCGGCAGGCAGAACAAGTA
>CAZQDO010000100.1:0-14665 GCA_964592085.1 uncultured Anaerolineae bacterium
ACATTGAGGCAACTGTACAGACAGCAGTGATACAGACCGTTGTCGCAGCAGCTACACAGACTGCTATTCCGACTCCAACACCTGCTTTCGAGGAGAACCTTAGAACGCTGGAGGAGAAGCTCTTCTCTTTATGTTGGGTCGCCTATAGCCCAACACATTTTGACCCTGACGCGGGGCTTTTCCCATCCGAAGACGACATCAGTGCGGATCTGCAAGTGCTTCATGGCGCAGGACTTAACGGCCTGGTTACCTATGGTTCTGAGTCCACGTTTCGCCACATCCCTAGAATTGCCAGGGAGATTGGCTTTCAGGGTATCATCATGGGAGTGTGGTCGCCAACGGGTGCGGAGGAGATAGCCAATGCCAGGGAAGCAGTAGGCTATGTTGACGGATACAGCGTCGGTAACGAAGGACTCTTCTTCCGCCGCTATGACTTCGATACCCTCAAAACCGCTATGGACAATCTGCGTGCAACAACAGGGAAACCAGTAGCCACCACCGAAATATCGAATAGCTATTACAGCGATGCCCAGGTTAGGGAGTTGGGGGACTGGGCCTTTCCAAACGTGCACCCGTATTGGAATGGTATGAAAAGCCCTCAGGAAGCCGCTGTATGGACACAGCAGCAGTTTGCTGATCTGAAAACGCTATATGAAGGGAGTTCTAGGATAATAGTGTTCAAGGAGGTTGGTTTACCCACAGCAGGTGACCCTGAACTAAGTGAGGAAGGACAAGCCGAATACTACAAACTCTTGAGAAACACCGGCGTGAGCTTCTTCTATTTCGAGGCCTTTGACCAGCCCTGGAAAACCAGCCAACCAGTTGAACCTTACTGGGGACTATTCTACAGTGACCGCTCACCTAAGCCGGTGGTCAACTATGTATGTGGAAAAACGTCTCGTTATCTTCCTCTACTACTCTCGAAGCAGCCGACCGCTAGTAGTGAGCTTTTTCCTCGTTGCCTGCTGTCGTGCTGAACGAGGAGCTATCAAATATCAAACAGGAGGTGTGAAGTGAAAAAGTGGATCATCGTAGTGACGGTGCTAGCAATTTCTCTGCTGACCTATGCCTGTGGATCAAGAGAAACGCCAACTTCGACGCCAGACATCCAAGCAACAGTCGATGCAAGAGTGGCCACGATAGCAACAGAAACCGCCATCGCGCAAACACAAGCGACTATTGCAGTGGAAAAGACCGCCATCGTAGCGACACAAACGGCTATGGCAGTATCACCCACGTCTACACTTGCTCCGCTATCGCCAACGCCCACATCCGCTCCACCCACTAGGACTCCCACCATTGTAGCGACACAAACGGCTATGGCAGTATCACCCACGTCTACACTTGCTCCGCCATCGCCAACGCCCACATCCGCTCCACCCACTGTGACCTCTCCTTTGACGGACACCCCAGTGTCAACATCCACACCTACTCGAACACCTACACCAAAACCAAAATCAACGCTAACACCAACGCCATGTACGGCTGGAGTTTCGCTTCCTTTCTACGTCTACGACGCCTGGGGCTCGGACAAAAACCATTATGTACCTAAAGGGTGGATGGGAGATTGGGCTGACATTGAACTTGACGAAAACTTCAAACTTGACCTTGATCCTTCCAGACCGAGTGTCATCAGGATTACCTACACGCCCAGAGGCACAACTCAATGGGCTGGTATCTATTGGTGGGATCCTCCTGAGGCTGAGTGGGGGAACATAGATGGTGGGTTCAATCTATCCTGTGCAACAAAGTTGACCTTCTGGGCAAGGGGGGAGCACGGTGGAGAGAAAGCGGAGTTCAAAGTGGGAGGGCTGAAAGGCACTTATCAGGACTCTCTGCAGCCAGCGTTTTCTACGGGGCCTATCGTCCTGACAGGTGACTGGACGTTGTACACCCTTGACCTAACAGGGAGGGAGCTGACTCATATAATCGGGGGCTTCATTTGGGTGACCAACAAGCCAAGCAATCCGAATGGTGCTACGATCTATTTGGATGATATCAGGTTCGAATGATGCCAGTTGCCGCGGTTCATCACGACATGGTGCTGGTCACCTGTAATCCAAAGCACTTCCCCATGCCTGAACTACAGTTGTATGAGCAGAGACCCTGAAAGCAAGGACAGCGAATGAGAATAAGCACTCAGACAAAAGAAGATCACGAAGTCAACATTAGGACAGGCAGCATAGCCATGCTCTTGCTCCTTCTCGCGCTCACTCTCAGTGCCGCCTGTTCCTCACCACAACAGGCGCACCCTACCCCAACGACGCAGCCTGGGGTCAAAAAGGCAGCCCTGGTGGATCAGATCGCTTTGACGAATCCTAACTCGGAGTTTACCGAGCAGGCCCTGGCTTATTTGGAAGAGGCCGGGTTCAGCACCGATGTCTACGAAGGGGAAGAGATTACAGTTGAGTTCTACAGAACGCTGCCTGCGCAAGGCTATCAGTTGATCCTTATTCGGTCCCACTCCACCAATATTCTCAACGAGAACATTCCGGGCGGGCCTGTGTTCCTGTTCACCTCAGAGGTCTACGACAAAAGCAGGTACGTCAAGGAACAACTGACAGACCGCATCGGGCGCGCCAGGGCTCTCTACGACGAAGACTCCCCCCTCTACTTCGCCATCCTCTCAGGGTTCGTCAGGCAGGACATGGAGGGCCGTTTCAATGATACGCTGGTCATCATCGGTGGGTGTCAAAGCCTGGGCACACCAGATTTGGCCCAGGCGTTCATCGCACGAGGCGCCGCGGCCGTCGTCGGCTGGAACGAGTGGGTAGACCTGTACCACAACGACCAGGCGCTCCTGCATCTGCTACGTGCCCTCACCATAGACAAACTGACTCTGGAACAGGCCGTGAGAAAGACCATGAATGAAATCGGCCCTGACCCGGCTTACGATAGTATTCTGACTTATCTCACCCAGGATTGAATCCGTTGAACACGAAAAACGCTTGGGCCAGACTCCTGGCGGCCATACTGATCGCCGCTCACCTGGCGTTGTGGGCGACCCCGCTTCAAGCTGCCTCACCCACTACCTACACCGTCCAACGCGGCGATACCCTGTCCCTCATCGCCCGCCGTCACGATACCACGGTCCAGGCCATAGCAGAGCTCAACCGCATCGTCAACCCCGACCTCATCCACGTAGGTCAACAACTGCTCATTCCCAGCGCTGATGACTCCCTACCTCCCCCTTCGCCATCTCAAATCCACGTCGTGCAGCCAGGGGAGACACTGACCCGAATCGCTCAGCACTACGGGACGACCGTCTCGGCCATCGCCACGGCGAATTACGTCACTAACCCCTCGCTGATCTTCGCGGGACAGCGGCTGGCCATCCCCGGCACCGCTCCGAGCGCGCCCCTGCCTTCGCCTTTCATCACTGTCGAGCCAGAGCCCTTCCCGGTGATGCAAGGGCAAACCCTGATCATCGAAATGCAAACCAACGAGTCCGTGCGACTGACGGGCAGCTTCGACAATCGGCTCTTGACCTTTGTGGGGGAAGGCGGCCAGTACTGGGCACTGGTGGGCATCGGGGCCACTGCCCAGATCGGCCCATACTCCCTGGAACTCACCGCCACCGATGGCTCTGGTCAGACGACGAGGGCGAGCAAGCTCATCCAGGTCATAGCCGGCGACTTCGTCACGGAGCAAATCGTCCTCTCAGCGGAGACGGGCAAGCTGCTGGATCCGGCCCTGGTCGCGGCCGAGAACGAGCGTCTGAGCCAGGTCTTCGGGACGTTCAGCGGCCAGCAACGGTGGGACGGGCTATTCAGAGTGCCCATCGAGGGTCCCGTGCGGGTCACCTCAGCCTTTGGCACGCGGCGCTCTTACAGCGGCGGGCCGCCTACGAGCTATCACGGGGGCATAGACTACGGAGCGGAGGAGGGCACGCCGGTGCTGGCTGCCGGGCGCGGCCGCGTGGCCCTGGCCGAGGAGCTGACCGTGCGAGGCAACGAGGTGATCGTTGATCATGGCCTGGGCGTCTACAGCGGCTACTACCATCTCTCGGCAATCACAGTTGAAACAGGGCAGGAAGTGGAGCAGGGCGACCCCATCGGCAAAGTCGGAAGCACGGGGCTATCCACTGGATCCCACTTACACTGGGAGATCAGGGTCGTCGGCGTCTTCGTAGACCCCCTCCAGTGGACGCAACAGGTGTTCCCTTGACAAAGATTGGGGATTGAAAGACTCTCATTTGACCAGAGAGCACACAAGTGATAAAATAGCGATAAGAATCTCTTACAGGAGGCAGTATAGATGGCAGTAGTCAGCAGGGACATCGTTGTCAAAGCCTTGGATGCGCTGCCCGAAGACCAGATAGTAGAAGTGCTCGACTTCATCGGTTACTTGCAGTGGCGCAGCAGGGATATGGAGGACCAGTTGTGGTTCTGGACCGAGGAGTGGCAAGAACGTTACCGCGAGGCAAAGGAAGATCTGGCACATGGGAGATACGAGGAATTCGAGGACGTCGAAGACTTACTTCGGGAGCTAAAGAGCTAAACCTCTCGCCTTTCCCGGTCCAAAGGAGCCAAAGCTATCAAGTCCATGAAGATACGACGCACTGATTGCTTCAAGAAAGACTACCGCTCACTCCCAGAGAACATTCAGCGGAGAGTGGACGAGAAGCTCAACTTCCTGCTGAGAGACCCCAGACATCCTTCTCTGCGGGCTCACAAAATCCGAGGGGTAAAGGGACTATGGGAGTTCAGTGTGACGATGAGTTACAGGGTACTTTTTGAGATCAACGGCGAGTTTTTTGTGCTGCTGTCTGTGGGGCCACACAAAATCGTCGAAAAGAGGTAACCTGACAGACGCTCCAGAAAGACAAAACGCCGACTCCCAGGGCCGCCAAACCGAAGGAGTCGGCGTTTCTATTTCCTCGTTGACTCATTGCCTCGTTACTCTATGTAAAGCTCCGGCTTCAACACGCCGATGAAGGGGAGGTTGCGGTATTTCTCGTCGTAGTCCAGGCCGTAGCCGATGACGAACTTGTCGGGGATAACGAAGCCCACGTAGCCCAGAGGAACTTCCACCTCGCGACACTCTTGCTTGTTCAACAAGGTACAGGTGCGCAGGCTGGCAGGGCGGCGCGTCTCGAGATTACTGATGATGTAGTCCAGAGTCAAACCGCTATCTACGATATCCTCCACAATGAGCACATCGCGCCCCTCGATATTTGTTTTGAGGTCCATGAGAATGCGCACCACGCCAGTGGACCTGGTGCGGGTGCCCCCATAGCTGGACACGGCCATGAAGTCTATCTCGTGAGGGATGGTGATCTGCCTGGTGAGGTCCGACAAGAAAATGACCGCCCCTCTGAGGATACAGACCGCCAGAAGGTCCTTGCCCCGATAATCCGCCGAGATGGCCTGCCCCAGCTCGACAACCTTGGCTTGCAGTTCCTCCTCAGTGATGAGGATCTCGCCTACGTCATCCCTCAGCATTTCAGCCCCCAACAAACAACACTGAATTGGTCATTGGGATTTGGCCATTGGTCATTTTTTCGGCACCTGGTGGCAATGGCGACAACGCGCTTCGTAGACTTCCTCCGCGCCCACCATGATGATCGGATCATCGTAGAAAGCAGGTCGGCCGTTGATCAACCGTTGGGAGCGACTGGCCGGCGCCCCACAGACGACGCAGATAGCCTGCAACTTGTCCACTCTCTCGGCCTGAGCCATTAACAGGGGCATGGGGCCGAAAGGCTCACCGCGGAAGTCCGTATCCAGCCCAGCGATGATCACCCGACGGCCACTATCGGCCAGGATGCTGCAAACGTCGGCGATGGTCCAATCGAAGAACTGCCCTTCGTCAATGACAACCACGTCAGTGTCGGGGTGCACCAGCTCGGGGATCTCCCTGGCCCCCTCCACGACAATGGCATCCAGGTGCATACCGGTGTGAGAGGCTACTTTCTTGGCCTGATAGCGGTCATCAACGCGGGGCTTGAACACCTGCACCTTTTGCCTGGCTATCTGGGCCCGCCTGACTCGACGGATCAGTTCCTCCGTCTTGCCGCTGAACATGCTGCCACAGATCACCTCGATCCAGCCGTGGTCCTGCCTTTGATACACCGTCCCCTCCTCCAGAAAGCGAAAGGGCAGATACGAAGACCTGCCCTGACCTGTCAACTGGTTTGCAGGAGCTTTCAGAGCTAAGAGCAGCTCACCCCGCCGATTCGGTGGCCTCTTACGCCGCCTACTTTTCGACCTCCTCGGTCTCCAGGCGAGCCCCCTCCTCAGCCCGAAGCTCCTCACTCCTCTCCAGCCGCTTAATGAAGCGCTCCACCTGACCGCCCGTGTCCACCAGGCGCTGTTCGCCAGTGAAGAAAGGATGACAGGCCGAACAGATGTCGGTGCGGATCATCTCCTTGGTCGAGCCGACAGTAAACGTGTTGCCACAACTGCACACCACCTGAGCCTCAGGATAGTACTCAGGATGAATTCCCTTTTTCATCAGTCTCCCTCTCCCTATGACATCTCCGGATAGACGCTAATCGTCTTCCTACCGCCTCGTCCGTGCTCGAACTTCACGAAGCCATCAATGGTAGCGAAGATCGTATAGTCCTTGCCCAAACCGACGTTCCTGCCGGGCTTGAATTTGGTGCCCCGCTGACGCACGATGATGTTTCCTGGCCGTACCCTCTCGCCGCCAAACTTCTTCACGCCCAGTCGCTTGGATTCGCTGTCTCTACTGTTGCGGGTCTTCCCGCCTCCCTTTTTGTGAGCCATAGCTACACACCTCCCTCAATTCAAAGCTACACGACAATCTGATCAATCGTCAGGTGAGTGTAGGATTGCCGATGCCCTTTCTTTCGACGATAGCGCTCCCTGGGCCTATGCTTGAAGATGATGACCTTCGGCCCTTTGACGTGATCGGTCACAGTGGCCAGCACCTTGGCCCCCTCGACGGTGGGCTGCCCCACGTGCACCGTTTCACCATCGGCCACCAGGAGCACCCTGTCCAGCTCCACCTTCTCTCCGACTTCACGGGACAGCTTGTCCACCTTTACGATCTCGCCCGCGCTGACCTTGTATTGCTTTCCGCCTGTCTCAACCACAGCGTACACAGTTCTTCCTCCCAGTTCTACAATCTCCGTAGGTTTGCGCAAGAGATTATACTCGCCTTTGCGTTATTTGTCAAGGTTAAGTGAACCAAAACAGACCTTTGAAGCCACCTTTTGCTAGTCAGGCAGTAACGTATGCCGGCGGCAGATACAAGATGCGAACCTCCTGTAGGCGAGATCGAACCGGCGCCATCTCAGTGACCTCCATGTACACCACAGGCCGATCAGGCATATCATCCGTTTCTCCGGCCCGTTTAGCGAACTCAATGGCCTGCTGACTGTACAGGGGGTCTTGCCGATCCAATAACACGACTTGAGCGCCTTCCGGAATACACTCAGCAAAGTCGGGGTGTTCTATCAAATAGCGCGTAAACTCCATAAACAGCTCGTTGAATTTGCTTCGGTAGAACGCATTCATTGTCTCATCTCCCTCTCGTATCTGGCACGATACCTTGGCCAGTTCTCCATGATGTCCCGTTGGCCGAGCGTTAGCACCTCGGCGTTGCTATACCCAGGATACATTTCCTTGGTTTGCGTTGCATCTGGGTGCAGCGTATCCTTGTGCGGCTCACCATGAGCACTATCATATCGTGCTATGGGATGCCAGTTGCCAGCAATGAGGGCCTCATATTGGATGCGGAATTCAATGATCTCACCTCGCTTCCATACATGCCGATGACGGTAGCGATTCTCGTGCGCTGCATCCAGATAGATCAAGAACTCTCTTTCACCCACCCGGTGTCTCCTAGCATACAGTCCATGGTCAAGCCAATTATACCCCATTCCCCCAACAATGCAAGGCCGCATCTCTGATCAACACGAGAAGAGGCCCGACTCGTCGCCGCTACTATTCACTTGACACCGGGCCGAATAGGATTCGCTCTCGTCGGACAGCATGTGCTTCCTCAGCCAGGTCTAGGGCAGACAAAACCTCGTCGGGGCGGCCGGCGCCCTGACTCCCCGCCCGAAGGCGCATCCCCAACACCCAACCCCCGGCCCCCTTCCCCTCAACCCACAGGTCCTCGATCAAAGGCCGCAAATCGTAATCCTTGCCCCGACGCTGGCGCAGCAGTTGCTCGGCCGAAAGCAACTGCCCTAACCTCCCCTCCATCGCCCCCTGTGACCCATCCCAGGCCACTGTCACCCGATACTCCGCCGCGCGCACCTGAGACTGGAGAGAGGGCAACTTGGGATAGACTTCTTCCACGGAGAGCAGCTCCAAGCCTGGCGGCAGGTGAGGAGCCAGACTCCTGGCGAAGTTGTAGGGAGAGATGCGGCGATCTAGGACAATGTCCATCACCTCGCCCCGGCTGGTAAAGCCCACCGGCAAGGCAGCGGCGAGGGCCATTTTGGGCTGAGGGTTGAAGCCCTGGGAGTAACCTAAAGGCACTCGCGCCCGACGCAGCGTTCTCTCCCACAGCCGCATCAAATCCAGGTGAGAGATGTATTTGATTTCTTCGCCCTTAGCGAAGGTAATGCGCAAGCGCGTTTTCTGCTCCATAGTTTCTCTCGTTAGTGAAAAGCGTGGCGGGCACCCCCAAACCCCCGCCCTCACGGGTCGCCTTTAGGGCCTATCCGGAAACTGCTCCCGCACCCGTCCCCGGGTGCGGCAATCGGCCCGGGGACGGGCCTCAGAGCGGGTTTTCGGATAGGTGCCTATTGCGGACAACGAAACACCTCAGAGACTCCGCAGTCAATGCAGCCCTGCCGACAATCCATGGTGGTCTCGCCGCGCAGGCTGCACTGGTACTCCTCCACCAGGAACGCTTTCCTGACCCCCACGTCTATGTGATCCCAGGGGAATACCTCATCGAGGGCACGCTCCCTCCGAGCGTAGAAGTTGGGATCAAGGCCGGCCTCGGCGAAGGCCCGCCACCAAAGGCCCTCGTCGAACAGCTCGTTCCAGGCATCGAATTTGGCTCCCAGTCGCCAGGCACGGTGGATGACCCGGCCCAACCGCCGGTCGCCGCGGGAGAGGGCCGCCTCCAGCAAGGCCGTGCGGGAATCCTGCCAACTGAGCTTCATGCCCCGTCCCTTTAGCCCTCGCCGCAACAACTTCTGCTTCTCCTCCAGACCCTCCTCATCGGCCAGGGGCAGCCATTGGAACGGGGTCAACGCTTTGGGCACGAAGGTGCCGACACTGACATTGACCTGAGCTCTCTTTCCCCGATGACGCCGACCGATGGCCCGTACCTCCTTCACCAGGTCTACGATGGCGGCCACGTCCTCCAGGGTCTCAGTGGGCAGGCCCACCATGAAGTAGAGCTTGATCCGCTGCCAGCCGCTGGCGTAGGCGGTCTCTGTCGTGCGCAGCAAGTCCTCCTGGGTGACGTTCTTGTTGATCACGTCCCGCAGGCGCTGGCTGCCCGCCTCCGGTGCGAAGGTCAGGCCGGTCTTGCGCCGTCCATGAAACATCTCCGCCAGCTCCACCGAGAAAGAATCAATGCGCAGGGAGGGCAGGGAAATGGCCAGAGGCGGGTGCTGATAGCGGGCGGTCAGTTGCCGCACCAGGGGTCTGATCTGGCTGTGGTCGGTGGAGCTCAGGGAGACCAGGGCCACCTCCTCGTAGCCCGTCTCCCTCACGATGTCCTCCACCGCGTGCAACACCTCTTCCAGCGGGCGCTCGCGCAGAGGGCGGTAGATGAAACCCGCCTGGCAAAAGCGGCAGCCCTTGGTGCAACCTCGCTGGATCTCGACCATGGCCCGGTCGTGTATGGCCCGGATGTAGGGCACCACCAGTCGGGTCGGCGCAGAAGGCAGGGTCTCCACGACGCGCTTTCGGACCTGGGCCCTGGCCTCCGGAACCAGGGGCTCCACGGCGGCCACCGTGCCGTCAGCGTGATAGCCAACGTGGTAGAGGCTGGGCACGTAGATGCCCTCGATCTTCGCCGCCTCCCGCAGAAAATCGGCTTTCGTACTGCGTAATTGCTGATACCTGCGCACCAATTCCAGCAGCACCTCCTCCCCTTCCCCGATGACGAACAGGTCGAAGAAGTCGGCCAGAGGCTCGGCGTTGTAGGCGCAACTGCCCCCGCCGATGATCAGCGGATCGGCCTCGCCTCGCTCCGCCGCCAGGGGTGAGAGGCCAGCCAGGTGCAGCATGTTCAGCACGTTGGTGTAGTTCAGCTCATACTGCAGCGAGAAGCCAATGATGTCGAAGTCGCCCAGGGGACGCCGCGACTCCAGGCTGTAGAGGGGGATGCCGGCACGTCGCATGGCCTCTTCCATGTCAATCCAGGGGGCATAGACCCGCTCAGCCAGGATGCCCTCCTCCCTGTTGAGGACGTCGTACAGGATCATCAGGCCCAGGTTGGACATGCCCACCTCGTAGATGTCGGGATAGGCCAGAGCCACTTTGACCTCCGCCCGATCCCAATCCTTGACCACGCTGTTCCACTCGTGGCCCGTGTAGCGGGCGGGCTTGGTCACTCTGGGCAGAATGTCATCCAAAACTCGTTGTGTTATGTCCATTCCAGTCATTCGTCAATCGAACCAGGTTACGGAAACTGCTGCTAACAGATGCTTTCACATCTTCTCAGTGGTTTTCAACACGAAATCGAAGCGAGAGCGCCCCCCACAATGGCGAAGTTATGTCCATCCTAGTCGCCCACCAACCTGACCAGCACACGGCGCCGGCGCGGCCCGTCGAACTCAGCCAGATAGATCCCCTGCCAGGTGCCCAGCACCAGCCGGCCATCCTCCACCAGGACGATCTGGGAAAACCCCATCAGGCTGGCCTTGATGTGAGCCGCAGAGTTGCCTTCGCCGTGGCGATAGTTGTCATCCCAGGGCACGATTTTGTCGAGGGCCATCAGCATATCGGCCCGCACACTGGGATCCCAATTCTCGTTGAGGGTCAGGCCAGCGGTGGTGTGCGGCACGAAGACGTGGCAGACGCCGCTTTGCACCCCTTGCTCCCTCACCACCTGCTGTACCGCCGCCGTGATGTCCACCAGCTCTGCATGGGACCTGGTGCTGATCTCCAATTGGGCCATCATCTTTGCACTCCCCCCTGAGTTCCTCTAAATAAGCCCGCTCGGGGCTGAAGTCCTGTTCGCGTCAAGCTAACGCTCAAGTTTGGCAAAAGCGCCGGCTGAGTAGGGCCTGGAACACAGTGGAAGGCCCGTATCGAAGCCAAGCGGCTCTGCGAAACCCGCTGCCTTGGTTTCGATACGCTCTCCGCTGGTTTCGACAACGGGCGGTCTTTGCCCGCCTCGACCCAAGCCGCTACGAGCTACTCAACCGGCGGTCGCTGGCCTAAACTTGACGCGCATGGGCTGAAGTCCCTGCGCTGAGAGAACAAAGCCCCCCTTCGGCAAGCTCAGGACATGCTTCGGGGCTGATTTTAGCCCGTAGGGCTTCGTTCCTTTAGCCCAGAGCTTTAGCTCAGGGCTTGCAGCAGCACCAGGGCTACCGCGCCCAGGAGGCCCACGTCGTCGCCCAGAGTCGCGGGCACGATGAACGGATCCTCCCGAAGATAGCCGGCCATGGCCCGCTGGCGCACCGTGGCCCGGATCGGCTCGAAGAGGAGATCGCCGGCTTTGGTCACACCCCCGCCGATGACGATCAGGCTGGGGTTGAACAGGTGCAGCAGGTTGACGATCCCGACGCCGACGTAGAACCCCGCCTGGCGGAAGAGCTCAATGGCCACCGGATCGCCCGCCTGGGCAGCCTGGCTGACTTCCCTGGCGGTGATTTTGTCCAGGTCGCCGCCAACCCGGTCGGCGATGGTGGTGCCGACGCCGGTTCTGATGAGCTCTCTGGCGCAGCGAGCGATGGCCGGCCCCGCCGCCAGAGCCTCCAGGCAGCCGACGTTGCCGCAGTTGCAGGGGGGACCATCCGCCTCGATGGTCTGGTGGCCCACCTCGCCCGCCATTCCCTGGGCGCCCAGCAGCAGTCGGTTGTCAACGATGATCCCGCCGCCAATGCCGGTGCTCACGGTGATGTAGATCAAGTTGGAAACGCCCTGGCCGGCCCCAAAGCGCTGCTCCGCCAAAGCTGCCAGGTTGGCATCGTTGCCCACGAAGACGGGCAGACCGAACTCCTCCTCCAAGAGAGCCTTCAGAGGGATGTTCCTCCAGCCAGACAGATTGGGGGCATCCACGATGATGCCTTTCCAGGGATCCGAAAGTCCAAGTGCAACGATGCCGATACCCTGTACCTGCTGGCGATCCGTCGATCCCATCACCTCATAGATCGCCCCTTTGATGCGGCCCATGACCGGCTCCACGCCCTCCTGCCCCAGGGTCAGGCAACGAGTACGGCGGAGGACGCTCCCCGCGCCATCGGCCAGCGCCGCTCGAATCTGGGTAGCGCCCAGGTCTACGCCCACGATCCGCTTTTCCACCATAACTCCCCTCCTCCGTTCGATTACGCCCCAAGTATACCACGATTTCACCGCTTGCGCCAGAACGGGTCATGGACGTGAGATAGGGCAACAGCAAAAAGCCACCTGTACGATGACACACAGGTGGCTTTGACCACTCTCCAAAAGCGCTGCCTTGTGGACCGTCCTTACACCCATCCTTGGGCCACGACGATTTCAGCCAACACGTCCTCAAGAGTCGGAGCAGGGGTCTCCATCACCCACCCAGGCGTGTGTTTGTGCTCCAGAGAGGACAGAGGCGGTTGGTGACGAGCATTGTCGTATCTGAAGATCAACTGATGATCCGCATCCTGATAATGATAGGTGTACATGAGCTTGTCTACAGTGTCCTTAACGGCATCGAGGAATTCCCTGAAGTGTAACGATGTGCCATCGGCAAAGGTGATTGAGCCGGTAAGGTATCCCTGTTCCCCAGGACGCACCTCGAAGCTCACACTCGCATCCAGCACAAAGCGGGTGGCCGCGTACTGATCAACGATGACCTTAATCTGATTGAAGTAGTCTTGAATCACCGTAGTTGATCTCCTGAAGCTGTCGCAGCTTTTCCTGGAGCCTTTGCATCAGCTTGTACTCCCCGGCCCAGCGCACATATTCATCGTCGCCACCCTTCAGGTCTTCGGCCGTCATCTCAGAGATAAAATGCTCCGAGGTGACACCATATTCCTGCTCAAACGGAACAAGGCGCTCCCTGGCTAGACTGAGAGCGAGTTTAAGTCTGGTTACCTCGCCCTTGATAGCGGACTGAACCAAATAAAGCACTTCGCTTGTCTTCTGAACAGGTTCAACATAGATCGTACTCATCATCCTACCCCCTCTCTGCTCCGCAATCAACCATGCTTTGCGTTCTCATGGCTATTATACTTCATCGGTTGGGAAAAAGCAAAGCTCAATCAGCTCTGAACCGCGCCGCTCGAATCTGGGTAGCGCCCAGGTCTACACCAACGATCAGCTTTTCCACCATAACTCCCCTCCTCCGTTCGATTACGCCCCAAGTATACCACGATTTCACCGCTTGCGCCAGAATGGGTCTTGGACGTGAGATGGAGCAGCAGGAAAAAGCCACCTGTGTGATGGACGCAGGTGGCTTTTTTCGCGTAACAATTTGGCATTAGCGACTACGCGCAGCACGGCTTATCCCTCAGTGAAAGCAACCGCTCGCGGGCCTGCTCAAAGAACACTCCCCTCTCCTGCTGAAAGCGCCGGATTCGCCGATCTTCTGTCAAATCATGTTCGACCTGCCAACAGAAAAAAGCCACCTTGTAGGTTCACCAAGGTGGCTTTTTCTTTTTGGGCAACAAATCACATCAATAACCACACACCGCGCAGCCTATCCCCCACTCGCCATAACTTAGCTGCATCTTGACGGTGATATTCGTTTCAATCCCTCTCCAGGGATTAGTGGCTTCCGGATGGGGACCTTCAGCCTGAATGCCGCAGACGGTAATGCGTTTCAATCCCCTATTCATCGGGTGTAGGTTGTTAATGAGGTGAAGAAATGGATGAAGTGTTTTTCAAAAGAAGTTTCAATCCCCTATTCATCGGGTGTAGGTTGTTAATCTGACCAGCTCCCAGACGATTGGACTGTGGAGAATGTTGGGTTTCAATCCCCTATTCATCGGGTGTAGGTTGTTAATGGCACACGTGTGCGTTTCCTCCTGGCGACGGGTCAAGTTTCAATCCCCTATTCATCGGGTGTAGGTTGTTAATGTGGGACAGGAGGTTTTGGACCGCTTCAACTGGATGAGTTTCAATCCCCTATTCATCGGGGCGAGGTTTTTGATGACTCTAGGTGGCCAGGTCGGCACCGGGATGGAATGGGTTTCAATCCCCTATTCATCGGGTGTAGGTTGTTAATTAGGCGACGGAAATGAATATCCGTTTCGCCATCCCGGGTTTCAATCCCCTATTCATCGGGTGTAGGTTGTTAATATTGGGATTTACCCGTTGAACGAAATCTATATATACGTTTCAATCCCCTATTCATCGGGTGTAGGTTGTTAATTTTATGGCCAATTGTCTTGGCGGCAGTCGGTGGTGGTTGGTTTCAATCCCCTATTCATCGGGTGTAGGTTGTTAATAAATGGGTTGGGTAGTGGCTGTAGACAGGAGGGGCCGCGTTTCAATCCCCTATTCATCGGGTGTAGGTTGTTAATTGACTGATCGGTGCCCAAGGCCGACGACATCCCGGAGGTTTCAATCCCCTATTCATCGGG
>CAZQDO010000101.1:0-14652 GCA_964592085.1 uncultured Anaerolineae bacterium
CCAGTTGGCCCTTCAAGCTGAAGTACATGTACGAGCCAGGCCCCTGGGGTGGTCAATGGCTGAAAAAGATCCGCCACCTTCCGGAAGACTGGGTGAACTGCGCCTGGAGCTTCGAGGTCATCGCTCAGGAGATGAGCCTGTTGGTCGCTGTTCAGGGGACGACGGTTGAATTGCCCTGGACCACCTTTTTCCACCTGCAATACGACCGGGTGATGGGTGACGTGCCCAAACGGTGCTTTGGCGGCGAGTTTCCTATTCGTTTCGATTATCTGGACACCATGGGGGGCGGCGACCTTTCCATCCAGGTTCACCCCACCACACCCTACGTTCGCAAACAGTTCGGCGAGCCGTACCACCAGGGCGAGATGTACTACATCGTAGCAGCCAGGGAAGGGGCGACCG
The DNA here is from genome assembly GCA_964592085.1 of uncultured Anaerolineae bacterium. Taxonomy (GTDB): domain Bacteria; phylum Chloroflexota; class Anaerolineae; order VGOG01; family VGOG01; genus CAZQDO01. The sequence continues at coordinate 403 of CAZQDO010000101.1, forward strand.
TCAACCTGGGGCTGAATAATGAGGAGACAAGAGAGGACGAGCTCCTGCAAGCGGCCAGACTGGCGGACGAACAGGGCGTCAAGTTCGATTATCGAGATTACGTGAACAACGTGCCGGTCAAGAAACACGATCTGCTGTTGATTCCGCCGGGAACCGTACACGGTTCGGGCGAAGGGCTGGTGGTTTTGGAAATCAGCGCCACGACCTATCGCTACACGTTCAAAATCTACGATCACCTCCGCCCCGATCTGAACGGTGTCATGAGACCGATTCACATCAAGCATGCCTTCAACGTGATCAAGTGGTTCAGAAGAAGCAAGTGGGTCGCCAAGAATCTGAAGCAAGAGCCCAGGCTGGTCCGCTCAGGAGACGGATGGGCAGAATATCTCATCGGCGACCGGCGAGAGTTCTTCCACATCGTCTTTCGCCTGGAATTTGATCGGCAGATAGAGGATGATACGGAAGGCAAGTTCCACGTTTTAGCGCTGGTCGAGGGCGATGAGGTCGAATTGCACTCTCTTGAGGACGAAGCCAGGAAGCTGCTGTTCAAGTATTCAGAAACTATCATCGTTCCGGCCTGTTTCGGGAGATATCGAATCACCAATCGCGGGCAGGGTATCTGCAAGATCGTCAAAGCGCGATTGAGATAGGGGTGTAGCGCAATTTGGCAAATTGCGCTACGAGTGGCCGAAACGATGATCAAGGACATTGAGATAGATAAAGGGCAAGTGTATGTCAGAACTCCGGACTCCTGAGAAGAAGCGATTCCTTTCCGCTCTACGCTGCAAAGAGGGCGATCGTGTACCCAACTGGGAATTCTGTTTGATGAGACGGAATACAGAAGCCGTGTTGGGGAAAGAGACACTTGAACGAGTGCGAGAAAGATACAGAAACCTGGACACTGTCTGGCCGCCCAGATCAGCCGATGAGCTTCATGACAGGAGCGCGCTGGCGGATTACAGTTGCTATCTCCCGGCCGAAGAGTATCACCAGCTTCTTGAGTCCACGGGTCAGGATGCCATCATCTGCACCTTGAGCTGGAAGCCAAAGTCAAGAAAGCCGGCCCATCCTGGCGTGATTGCCCGAAGTCAGGAAGGGGTGATACGGGAACGATCCGACCTGGACAGACTACCGAACCCCCCTTCGGCAGCGGACATGATGGTGCCGTTGGACTATTACATCACTGCGTTCGAGGATACGGATGTAGGAGTCGGTATCTTGTTGCGTTCTGTTTTCTGTAACACTTATGAAACGCTGGGCATGGAAAACTTCATGCTAAAAATGTACGACGATCCGGAACTGATAAGCATCCTTTTCGACATGTTTTTGGCTTACAGCCTGGAAATCGTTGAAGCGTGCCTATCGAGAAGGATTGACTTTTTTGCCCTGGATGATGACGTCTGTGGCAACAGTGGCTTTCTGGTCCATCCTGATTTCATGCGGAATCAGTGGCTGCCCAGGACCAAAGAGATCCTCGACCCTGTGATCTCAAATGACATTCCAGTGATTTTTCACTGCTGCGGTAACATCAAGCCTGTTATACCGATGGCTCTTGAGCTGGGTGTTTCCGCCGTGCACCCGATACAGCCTAACTGTAACGACATTCATCACTACAAGAAGGAATATGGTTCGGATCTGTGTCTGATCGGCAATATGGACCTGGCGGGCGTCCTCAGCTTTGGAACGCCAGATGAGGTCAGGCAGGACACCATCGAACATATAGACGCCCTGGCACCCGGTGGGGGATACATTGTGGCATCCAGTCACTCCATCACGGATGACGTTCCCCCGGAGAATTATCAAGCCATGATCCGGGCAACCTGGGAACACGGGAGGTGTTGAAGCAATGAACAGTGAGCATTGTGTAGCCAGTCTGGACATAGGCGGCACATCGGTAAAATCCGGGGTTGTTAAAACGGATGGTATGTTGTGTGCCGGATCTTTTCACGTGAGACCTGTGGACTCAGGAGGAACGGCCGAAGCGATCCTGAAATCATTTGCACTTTCGCTGAGGGAAGTGCTGGACATTGCTCAAAAACGGGATTTGATTCTGGATGGAATAGGCATCGCCATCTGCGGGCCTTTTGATTACGAAAAGGGGATCAGCAAGATCAGAGGGTTGGACAAGTACGAGTCGCTGTACGACGTAAACGTAAAAGAGCACCTTCAGAAAGAGCTTGAACTGCCGCTGGATTTGCCGATGCTTTTTGATGTGGACGCCTGGGCGTTCGGACGGGGAGAGGTCTGGACCGGTGCAGGAAAGCCGTATAGTCGAGTCATCGTATTCACCATGGGAACGGGCGTGGGAAGCGCTTTCGCAGTGGACGGAAAAATAGTGGGCGAAGGGCCGGGGGTGCCGTGGTATGGCTGGATATCCGGACAGAAGTACAGAGACGGCATACTGAATGATTATATCTCACGAACCTACATGATCCATCGCTACAGAGCATTGACAGGGCTCGATCTCGATGTGAAAGAAATGGCTGACAGGGCCAGGGAAGGCGACAGAAACGCAAAAAAGGTTTTTGAAGAAGTTGGATCAGAGCTGGGTGGTTTTCTGAGGGAGCATCATGTGGAGGAGTTCGGTGCCGAATGTATCATCTTCGGCGGGCAGATCTCCAGATCCTTTGAGCTTTTTGTTGGCCCTGTCAAGCGTGCCTTAGCAGGCATTGAGTCTCTTCGTGCCATACTCCCCGCAATGGATATCGAGTGCAGCGCATTAAGAGGCGTTGCGAAACTGGTCTTCGATAGCATAGGCTGAAATCAGCGACCATTATCCGACGCCGAAAATCAGAAACCAGGTTTTTCGCTTGCCCAGGCATTTCTGGCGCTCCAGAGTACTCGAAGAGCAACGATTTGGTTGGTTCAGACGACAAAAAACCTGGTTTCTTTTTGACCCCGCTCCCAGATGCGGAGCCCATATCGGCTCAGATAGATGGGGATGTTCTTGTACAGGGGATTGTCCGCCTCAATCTCGCGCACCAGGGTGCGCTTGACAGAGGAGCGAGCATTACACAGAATGGTGACGGAACCACCCCCGCCGCCCGCGCCGTTCACTTTCCAACCCAATGCGTCGTGAGCCTGGGCGATCTCGATAATGCGCTGGGCGTCTCTGCTGACCAGATCAGGATGAAGACGGCTTTGCGCGTCGGTGTTGGCGATCATAGCCTGGCCCAGGCTGGCGAAATCGCCCGCATAGACCGCATCCCGCGATGGTTCTGCGGTCGCCCGCAAATCATTCAGTCGCCGGCAATTCGGGCCTGCATCCTCCAGGTCCTGGATCACCTTCTCGTGTACCGCCGATGATTTGTGGGATTTCCCCAGATAGATGAGGAGCAACCGCCGTTCCAACTCCCACCAGATGGCATTGGGAACCTGAAGCTGCGACACTGTCGCATACGGATAGTTGAACATCTCAATGTAATTGATCCCGCCGTAAGCCGAACACAGTTGATCCTGGATACCACATTGCTGCCCCAGCATGTCCACTTCGACGGACTGCGCTTTGTACGCCACCTCGTGCGGCGTGAGTTGCCCCGGCGTCAGCGCATCCAGGGCCCCAATCAGAGCCACCGTCACTGCTGCCGATGTACCAGTAGAGGCACCAGTGGGCGCTTCGGAGAAAATGCTCACCTGAAAAGAGATGCCATCGGGGGCGCCCATTAGCTCAATGGCTGCCTCCAACAGGGGGTGCCGATCCCAGCCCGGCTGTTCTGGATGCATCACATACCGTTCGCCATAGTTTTCGGCGTGGATGATGATGCGCTCTGGCAAGTCGTGAGCGGCATAGACTTCGATTTGCACTTCAGCATAGGGATAGACACCGATGTTGAAGATCTTGCCGTGCTGGGCAAACCACGTATCGGTCCAGCCTCCATTGTCGCAAATGCGAATGGGGGCGACGGCATTGATGATGCGAAGCGGCTGTTTCTTGTTCATGGCAATCTCCAATTGGTAGTATATCATGTTTCGCCTCGTTTGGCAACAGCAAGCGCCCATTTGCAGGAATCGTCTCTCCACAAGCGACTTTGTGTCGCACCAGCAGAAAGCCACCTGCAGCAATCGCACAGGTGGCTTTCACGTTACCGGGTGTGCCTATTCAACGATACCTGAGTAATTTGCACAATCTGAGCACCCAATATATAATGACCTTTACATCAAGATGTTCCAATTGCGTGTATGGGAAACGGAGTGAAAGCAAATGGATCTATCCATTGTCATCCCCCTCTACAACGAGGAGGAAAACGTAGAGCCGCTCTATGAGAAATTAAAGGCAGCCCTGGATGGGGCGGGTCGAGAATATGAGATCATCATCGTGGATGATGGGAGCACCGACGGGAGCTTCGACGTCCTCAAGAGGTTGCACGAGGACGACGAGCGCCTCAAGGTGATCCGCTTCCGCCGCAACTTCGGGCAAACGGCAGCCTTCGCCGCCGGCTTCGACCGCTCTCAAGGCGAGGTAGTGATCACCCTGGACGCCGACCTCCAGAACGATCCCGCCGACATCCCCCTGCTCCTGGAGAAGATCGAGGAGGGGTACGACGTGGTCAGCGGGTGGCGGCTGCCCCGCCAGGACCCTTTCCTGACCCGTCGCTTCCCTTCAATAATGGCCAACTGGCTCATCTCCCAGGTCACGAGGGTGCACTTACACGACTACGGCTGCTCCCTGAAGGCCTATCGCCGCGAGGTGGTGAAGAACATCCAGCTCTATGGCGAATTACATCGCTTCATCCCCGCCATCGCCAACTGGATGGGAGTCTCCGTGGCTGAAGTGCCCGTGCGTCACTACCCACGGCGCTTCGGCAAGTCCAAGTATGGCCTCTCTCGCACCGCCAGGGTGCTGTTGGATCTGTTGACCGTGCGCTTCCTGCTGAGCTACTCCACCCGGCCGATTCACGTCTTCGGCGGACTGGGGCTGATCAACTTCGTCTCGGGCATCGGCCTGGGCGGGTATCTATCCTACGTCAAGTTTGTCCTCGGCCGGAACATTGGCGACCGACCGCTGCTCCTCCTGGCCATCTTACTGATGGTGATGGGCGTGCAGTTGATCAGCATGGGGCTGCTGGGAGAGCTGGTGGTGCGCACTTACTATGAGACGTTGGGCAAGCCCATTTACGCAGTGAGGGAAGTACTGGATGAATGAAAAACTCGAGGGCACTCAGGGGAACTTCGGGGAACGGGGTTGGAAGTTTGAAGTTTTCCTGGTTCTGGTTCTTTTCGTGGTGGCCTTGCTGCCGCGCGTGTTGAATCTGAACACCTTCATCACCTGGGACGAGCCGGCATGGGCTTACCGTTCCATCAAATTCCTGACCGCGCTGCGGAGCATGGACTTCGGCGGCACCTTCCTGGTGGGGCATCCTGGAGTGATGACCATGTGGGCTGGGGCAGCAGGCATTTCCATTCAGCGATTGCTGGGCTATGGGTCTGCCGCCGATTTCGCCTGGTTGAGCGGCCTGCCCACTCTGGATCCCAGGGACACCGAAGCCCTGTGCAAGCTGGCCCCTTTCCTTCCGGCAGCCAAGCTGTCGGCAGCGGTGCTCCACGCGGCCTGCATCGTGGGCATCTACCTTCTCACCAGGCAACTCTTCGGCGCCAAGACGTCTCTCCTCGCCGCCCTCTTTCTGGCCTTCGATCCCTTTCACCTCGCCCTCTCCCGCGTCCTGCACATTGACGCCCTGGCCGCCGACTTCATGATCCTCTCCACACTGAGCTTACTTGTCCACTTCGCGGCGCGCCGGAGTCCCGAACTTGTTCGGGGAAGCCCACCAACAGCCTCAGTCTACAAACAAAAAGCCCTCAACAAGTTGAGGAGTCCTAATCACCCACGTCCATACCTCCTCCTGTCCGGAGCCTTCGCCGCCTTGGCCGTCCTCAGCAAGTCCTACGCCCTTTTCCTCGCCCCCTTCGCCGGCCTCTTGATGGCTGTTGCCTATCTGACCAGAGAGAAGGATTTGCGCCAGGCAATTCCCCGGTTGCTTGGCTCCTTTGCCATCTGGTGCCTTGCCGCAGCCCTCGTTTTCTTCCTCCTCTGGCCGGCCACGTGGGTTGATCCCCTGGGCACTGTCCAGGGCGTTCTGGACACACTCTTCGGTTTCGCTGCCACTCCCGGCCGCACCGCTGAGTTCTTTATGGGCAAGGCCGTCGCCGATCCAGGCCACTGGTTCTACCCGGTGGCTCTGGCGTTCCGCGCGACCCCCTTGGTCGTGCTCGGGTTGGCGGTAGCCATTCCTCTGCTTTTCGGTGGTCTGAAACGTGAACCTAGAGGACCCGTAACCGCTCTACTTGCGTATGCCTGCCTTTTCACTATACTTATGACGCTGGGGGCAAAGAAGTTCGACCGCTACATGCTGCCCGTGATCCTGGCCCTGGACATCGTGGCCGCCTGGGGCTTATCTAGAGTTTGGAGTTTGGAGTTTAGAGTTTCGAGCTTGAAGTTAGCAGTTGGGATTTCATTGTGCCTGTTACAGGTTGGGCACATACTTTCGTATCACCCATACTACCTTTCTTGCTACAACCCCCTTCTGGGTGGAACACAGAAAGCGGTCGAAGTCCTGCCTATGGGTTGGGGGGAGGGCATGGACCTGGCAGCCAGGTACTTGAATCAGAAGCAGGACGCACCAGACCTTCTCGCCGCCACCGGAGGCATCCCAGGCTTCGCCCCACTATTCAGAGGCCAGACAGAGGGACTGACGGAGCACAACCTGGCCACTGCCGACTACGCCGTCCTCTACGTCAGCGACGTGCAGCAACAGAACTCCCCCGAGGTGGCTGCTCTCTACAGTCAGCAACAACCTGAGCACGTGGTCAACATCCACGGCGTAGACTACGCCTGGATCTATCCCAATACTTACTACCAGGAACTGATCGCCTATCTGGAGAGCCAGGTCCAGCCGGACGACATCGTCCTGCTGGATGCCGCCTCACCTTTCGTGAAGCACTATCAAGGATCGCTGCCTTATTACGTCGTTCTGGATAGCCAGAGCTGGACGGAGATGGCCGAACGGCTTGCAGAATCCACTGGACCCCAGCGGCTATGGTACGTCGCCTATCCTGAGAGCGATATAGGGAACTGGATCAGTTTCCAACTGAATACTCACGCCCTCCTCATTGACCAAGAGGCGCTTCCCCACGCCACCGTCTACAACTATTGGCTGACCTCTCCTCTTGCCTTGGATTCGAGTCCCATCAAGACGGAATCAGACGTCAACTTCGGCAATCTCTTGCGGCTGACCGGTTATGGGTTCACGGACGAGGTAATCGAGTACAGGAAACAATTGGGGATTACCCTTCGTTGGCAAACCGTCGCAGAGATGCAAGAGGGTTATGCCCTCTCCCTTCGCCTGGTGGACGAACAGGGGCATCTGTGGAGCCAGGCAGATGAATGGCTGGAGGACGAAGCATCTTTGCCTACCTATGCCTGGAAAGCGGGCGAGATGACCGAGGGGTATCACGCGCTCTCCCTCGTCGCCGGCACGCCGCCAGGTCGCTACCAGGTGAAGATGGTACTCTACCCCACGGACACACTGGAAAGCCTGGACATCCTGGGCGAAGGAAGCGCGCCAGCAGGTACGGAATACACCCTGGGAGCGGTCTCCGTGGTCAGCCCCAGCGTGCCGCCCACTATCGAAGACCTGGCCATCCCCCACCCTCTGCGTCACGACTTCGGCGGCCAGGTGGAACTCCTGGGCTACGACCTCTCGACCACTGAAGTGAAAGCGGGGGAAACCGTGGGAGTCGTGCTCTTCTGGCGAGCACTGCGCCCAATGGAAAGCGACTGCCGTCTTCATCTACAGATGCAAGACAGCACAGGAAACGTTTGGGCTGAGGGAGAGTTTCCATTGGCTAACGAAGAATACCCAACCAGCCATTGGAATGAAGGCGAGGTCATTCGCGGTCAGTACGATCTGGCAGTGGATGCCGCCGCTCCAACGGGGGGACAAATCTTGGTCTTCAACCTTCGACCCCTTCGGCCAGGCTCAGGGCAGGCTTCCAGCCTCCAACCTCTGACGAAATTGTCCGTGGTGGCCCCTGAGCGGAATTTCACTGTGCCTACTGACATCCAACACCCACTGCGAGCGAACCTGGCGGACAAAGTGGCCTTCCAGGGCTACGACCTCGACAAAGTCACTGTCAAGCCGGGCGGTACCCTGCATCTCACCCTCTACTGGCAAGCTCTGGCTGAAATGGAGACCAGCTATACGGTCTTCGTCCACCTCCTGGATGCCCAGAATCGCACCTGGGGACAGAAAGACAATCCTCCTGTGCAGGGCACCTATCCAACGACCAGTTGGCTTCCTGGCGAAGTGGTGGTAGACGAATACGAGATCGTGGTAGACGCGGAGGCACCGGCGGGCGAGTACCAGATCGAAGTGGGAATGTACGACCTGGAGACCATGCTACGGCTTCCCGCCTTCGACGAGCAGGGAAACCCCTTGCCCGGCGACCGCATTTTGCTAGGCGAAGTGCAAATGCAATGAACGCAGACCTAAAATCTAGAACCTACAACCTACAACCTTTAGCCATCGCCCTCATCCTGGCCACGTTTATCGTCTTGGGTGTCCTCTACAGTGTGATCACGCCCATCTTCGAGGCCTCCGACGAGTTGTGGCACTATCCCTTCGTCAAGCACCTGGCGGACGGCAACGGCCTGCCTGTGCAAGATGCCAACGTTGACCAGCCCTGGCGGCAGGAAGGCAGCCAGCCTCCCCTGTACTATGCTCTGAGCGCGCTGGTCACCTTCTGGATCGACACCGACGATGCCTACGAGGGCCACCCGCCTCTATTGTGGTACAATCCTCACGTAGACAATGGCCTCTTGACCGCCGACGGCAACACGAACCTGGTCGTCCACTCCCGGCAAGAGGCTTTCCCCTGGCACGGGACAGCCCTGGCCGTGCATCTCATACGTTTCCTCTCGGTGTTGATGGGAGCGGCCACCGTGCTCTTAACCTACCTGATCGCTCTGGAGGTATTCCCTGGCCGCGAGGCCCTGGCCCTCGGCGCTGCGGCTATCAACGCTTTCACTCCCATGTTCCTGTTCATCAGCGGCGCCGTCAACAACGATAACCTGGTGGTGCCGCTATGTTCGTTAGCCCTACTGATGACAGTCAGAATATCTAATATCCAATATCCAATATCCAACCGCCATTGGCTATTAGATATTAGGTATTGGATATTGGGGTTTGTGCTTGGACTGGCAGCGCTGACGAAGGAGAGTGCAGTGGGGTTGTTGCCACTGGCACTGGTGGCCGTCGCCGCCCGCATCTGGTATCAGCACCGTAACACCCCACTCCTTAAACGTTCAGCGTTGGTCATTGGCCATTGGTCATTGGTCATTCTCCCGGCTTTAGCCGTCAGCGGCTGGTGGTATTGGCGCAACTGGCGCCTCTACGGCGACCCGCTAGGGTGGAACGTGTTTCTGGACATCCTGGGTCGGCGTCATCCCGCCGCCACCCTCCGCCAGTTGTGGGGGGAAAGAGAGGGCTTCGCCATGTCCTACTGGGGGCTATTTGGTGGAGTGAACGTGCCCATGGACGCCTGGGTCTACCGCCTGCTGAACCTCCTGGCCATCGTAGCCGCTCTAGGCATCATCATCTTCCTGATCCGCAAACTGATTCGCGACCGCCTGCAGCCAGAGGAATGGGTGAAAGTAGTGATCCTGCTGGCCTGGCCGGCCATCGTGTTCACCTCGCTGATCCGCTGGGCGCTACAGACCTGGTCCTCCCAGGGGCGGCTGGTCTTTTCAGCCATCTCGGCCCTTTCGATCCTGCTGTTCCTGGGACTGAGCCAGCTCGTGCCCCGGCGTTACACCAAGATGCTGGCTTGCCTGGTAGCCATCTCGATGTTCGTCATCGCCGCCATCGCCCCCTTCCGCTACATCACACCGGCCTACGCCAAACCCGCCCTCCTCTCGACGGAAGAGATCGAGGCCATCCCCAACCGTCTCGACATCTCCTTCGGCAAAGTGATGAAGTTGCTGGGGTATGATCTGCCAACACCCAATAACCCGAAACCCGGCGATTCACTGGAGGTCACCCTCTACTGGCAGTCGTTGGCCGAGACAAACCAGGACTACAGCGTCTTCGTTCACCTGCTTGACGAAAACGAGCTCGTCGTCGCTCAGCGGGACATGTACCCCGGCCAGGGTCTCTACCCCACCAGCCAGTGGTCAGTGGGAGACACCATTGCCAATCGCTATGTGCTCATCCTGCCAGAGACGGCCTTTGCCCCCAACCAGGCTCAACTGGAGGTAGGGCTCTACAACTTCGCCACGGGAGAGCGCTTGCTGGCCTACGGCCCCAATGGAGAGCTTCTGGGCGACAACGCCCGTTTTCACGAAATCGAGATCGTGCCCCGCGCTGAGGCAGGCGTACCTAACCCCGTCCATTTCAACCTGGGGAACCGGATCGCCCTCGTCGGATACGACATGGACCGACGAACGGCCTCATCTGGTGAGACCATCCACCTGACCCTCTACTGGCAAGCCCTGGCCAAAATGGAGGAGAACTATTCTGTCTTCACCCACGTTTTGGGAGAAGAGAACCGCATCTGGGCCCAGAAGGATAGCTGGCCCCAGGGCGGCGATGCCCCCACTTCATCCTGGCAGCCTGGCCAGACGATAGAGGACGAATATGCCCTCACGATCAACCCTGACACCCCGCCCGACGTATACGACGTCGAGATCGGCCTGTATCTGGCCGAGACAGGAGACCGCCTGAGAATCGTGGGGGAGGGAGGGCGATTACTAGACGACCGCGTGCTATTGAGCAAAGTACGAGTGAAGTAGAGATTTGAACTTGAAACTTGAAACCATCAAACAACACTGGGCTATTGTCATCATCCTGACAACCTTCCTGGCCCTGGGCATCATCTACAGCATCATCACCCCTCTCTTCGAAGCGCCCGATGAGCTGCAACACTATGCTCGCATCAAGCGGGTTGCCGAAGCGCTGGGCTTGATTCAATTGCATCCCACCGTGAGCGAACTCTCGCATCAGGAGCAATACCAACAACCCCTGTATCATCTATTGGGAGCGCTAGCCACCTTCTGGGACGATGCCGGCGACATGCCCAGGCTCCTGTGGTTTAACCCCCATGCCGACATCGGCGTGGCCAAAGCCGATGGCAACGTGAACCTCCTAATCCACACCAGCGCAGAAAGTTTCCCCTACCGGGGAACCGCGCTAGGTGTACACACCCTGCGCCTGCTATCGGTGCTGATGGGCACAGGAACGGTGCTCCTCACCTATTTGATCGCTTTGGAGATATTCCCCCAGCGCCAGCATCTGGCCCTGGGTGCAGCAGCCGTCAACGCCTTCATTCCCCAATTCGTCTTCATCAGCGGCGCGGTCAACAACGACAATCTGGTGACCATTCTCGCATCCCTTGTTCTGTGGCTCCTCATCCCCCTGGTGGAAACGCCGATGTCCGTTAAGCGCTCGGTTGCAATAGGCGTCGTCATCGGCCTGGCCACTTTGACCAAGGTGAACTCCCTGGGTATGTTGCTGCTGGCCGTCGTGGTCCTGGCCATCAGCAGCTACCGCCAGCATTCTGTCAAGATATTCCTATCGAGAACCACACTCCTTTTAGCCACTGTAGCCCTGGTGTCCGGATGGCGGTTTGTCCGGAATTGGCAGCGCTATGGCGACCCCACGGCCCTGCAAATGTTCCTGAACACGCTGGCCCCCCGTCATCCCCAGCCAACTTTGCGTCAGTTGATGGCAGAATGGGGTGATTACGCCCAATCCCTTTGGGGGCTCTTCGGTTTGGGCAACGTCCCTTTGGGAGCTTCAGCCTCTCGCATCCTCGACACCCTGGCCCTGTTGGGAGCACTGGGCACATTGATCTTCTTGGTCAGAGCGTGGCGAAGGCGACAGACAGAAAGGACCTGGATTAGGGTGTTCGTCCTGCTGGCCTGGCTGGTCATCCTCTTTTCCAGCCTGATGACCTGGGTGATAAGGATCGCGACCTCTATAGGCCGGTTTTTGTTCCCGGCTGTCTCGTGCATTTCGATCTTGCTCTTTCTGGGACTGAGCCAGTTCGTGCCCCGACGCTACACCAAAGTGTTGACCTGTCTGATAGCTGGCACGATGTTCGTCATCGCCGCCATCACTCCCTTCCGCTACATCGCGCCAGCCTACGCTAACCCCTACCTCCTCTCAGCAGAAGAAGTCGCGGCCATCCCAAATCGTCTCGACATCTCCTTCGGTGGCACGATGAAACTCCTGGGCTACAACCTGCAACCTACAACCTCCAACCTGCAACCAGGCGATTCCCTGGAGATCACCCTCTACTGGCAATCCCTAACCGACATGGAGCAGGACTACAGCGTCTTCGTCCACCTGCTCGACGGAACCGAGCTCATCGTCGCCCAGCGGGACATGTACCCTGGGCAGGGCCTCTACCCCACCAGCCTGTGGTCAGCGGGAGATGCTATCGTCAACCGCTACGTCCTCACCCTGCCAGAGACAGCCTTCGCCCCCAACCAGGCTCAACTGGAGGTGGGACTCTACGACTTCACCACCGGGGAGCGCCTGTTGGCCTATGGCCCCAACGGGGAGCTCCTGGGCGACAACGCCCGTTTTCACGAAGTCGAGATCCTGCCCCATGCTGAAGCAGGAGTACCTAACCCTGTAAACTTTAACTTCGAGACCAGGATCGCCCTCATCGGGTATGACGTGGACCGACGAACGGCCTCATCTGGTGAGACCATCCACCTGGCCCTCTACTGGAAAGCCCTCACTGAGATGGAGGAGGATTACGTCGTCTTTGTCCACCTTCTACGAGAGCAAGACCAAATTTGGGCCAGGGTGGACAGCCAACCACTGGATGGCGCGGCTCCCACCTCCATGTGGCAACCAGGATGGATCATTGAGGACAGATACGAGCTAACCACCGGCCTGGATACCCCGCCCGGCGCCTACCAGATCGAAGTAGGGCTCTACCTGCCCCAGGCTGGCAAGCGACTGAGCATCCTGGGCTTAGACGGTCGCCTGCTAGGTGATCGCGTCCTGCTGAGCAAGGTACGGGTTGAATGAACACAAATCTCAAATCTCCAATACCCAATATCCAATATCCAACCATCGCCCTCATCGCGGCAGCCTTCCTTGCCCTGGGCATCGTTTACGACGTAGCCACTCCCCTCTTCGAGAAGCCAGACGAGATATGGCATTACCCTTACGTCAAATACCTGGCCGACGGACATGGCCTGCCAGTACAAGACCTGGCCCACGCACAGCCCTTGATGAGACAGGAGAGCACCCAACCTCCGCTGTATTATGTCACGGCGGCCCTGGCCACTTTCTGGATTGAGGATGATGATTGGCAAGATCTGGTGTGGCTCAACCCCTTCTGGGGTTACAATGCCCCCGGCACGGTCAACGACAACAAAAACCGCGTTCTCCACACCGATGGGGAACGATTCCCCTATCGCGGCGCGGTGTTGGCCGTTCGCACCGCTCGCCTGGTATCGGTGATCTGGGGGACAATCACCGTCCTGACCACCTATCTGATGGCCCTGGAACTATTCCCGAAGCAGCGTTCTTTTGCGGCCGGCGCAGCGGCCCTGGTTGCCTTCAATCCCCAGTTCATCTTTATATCAAGCGCGGTCAGCAACGACAGCGCGGTATCGGCCCTATGCACCCTGGCCCTCTGGCTCATGCTCCGCCTGGTGAGGAGAGGCGTCTCAATGACCAAATCCCAAATCCCAAATCCCAACGGCGATTGGGTATTGGATATTAGGTATTGGGTATGGTTAGGTCTCGTCCTGGGATTGGCCCTCCTCACAAAGGCAAGTGCCCTGGCTTTGCTGCCTGTTGCGGTCGTGGCCATCGCCATGGCTGCCTGGTCCAAAGGCTCTGGATGGACCTTTCTCAAGGCATGCCTCATCGTCTTTGGTGTTGTTGCCATCGTAGCCGGATGGTGGTATGTCCTCAATTGGCGGCTGCACGGCGACCCTTCGGGCCTGCAAGTGCATCAGGCAATCGTCGGGCCTGGCAGGCCAGAGCTGACCCTGACTGAGCTGGTCCACGAGTTCTCTCAGATCGAGCTCTCCTTCTGGGCGGCCTTCGGCTGGGGCAATGTCCACGCCCCGCCCTGGATCTACACCGTTCTGCGAGTTGCGGTGCGCCTGGGTGTTCTGGGGCTGTTCATCCTGACCATCAGCGAGCTATTCAGACCCAAACTGGGCGTGACCTTTCGGGGCAACGAAACTCCTCCCCCTGGCAGGGGGAGGCCGGGAGAGGGTGAGAG
>CAZQDO010000102.1:0-14558 GCA_964592085.1 uncultured Anaerolineae bacterium
GATATATACTCCCCAATGCCGCTGTATACGCCACGCTCCCTCCCACCAACACCCACGAGAAGCCAAAGGATATAGCCAGCATCGCCGAGAGGATGGAGGCCAGCACTGAGGTGCAGCCGTTGATACCCCACGCCCAAGGAACGAGATCGGGGGCCAGGCCGCCGATGATCTCAATGCCCTTAGGGAAGGGCACGCCCATCAGGAAGCCCAACGGGGCCAGACTCAGGACGGAGATCAGTAAGCGCAGGGCCAAACTTTGGCCTAACAGCAGTTGGAAAGCAAAGGGGAGGATGAAGGGATAGAGGATGATGGCCCCGATCAAGACGATTAGGATTCTACGCAAAGGGAACCTGGCCGAGACCATGCTGCCCAGCCCTGAGAACAGGAGAATGGCAAACAGCACGGCAGCGAAGGCGTAGACGGGTTGGCCCAGGAAAAGAATGAAGTGCTGCATCAGCGGTATCTCGACGAAGAGGTAGCCCAGGCCCAGTGCGGCGAAGTAGGCGAAAACGCGCCGCTTGTTTGGCCGCCGGATCTGGCGATCCTGCGGGAGCAGGGGAGCAGTGGGCTTCCGGCGGAACAGCAAAGGCAGCAAGATGAGGATGGCCGAAGCCAGCAATGCCAGAATCAGCAGGGCTACCAGCACGAAGTAGCCGCTCCCGCCGAAGGGCTGCCAGATCTTGCCGAAGGTCTGCAGGATCTCTGGCGTCTGGCTCCACTTGAAGAAGTGGAAGAAAAAGGGACGGTCATCGCTGGTGGGAGAAACGTCGTAGGCGTAATCGGCGTAAAAGCGAGCTCGGTCGCCGAACAGGAGGTCCTGGAAGCCCCGGTAGTAGAGTGGCTCGGGGTAGACGTTGTAACGGTTGGCCTCGGCCTCCTGGATGCCTGGATAGTAGACCGGGTCGAATTGCCGCTGACGACAGAAGTCTTTCACCGCCTCGATCTCTTCAGCCGTGAATTCCCCGTTCTTTACCAGCAGCAGCAAGGTTGACCAACTGCGGATAGCGACCAGACGCAGCTCGGGTTGGGGAAGGTCCGCTTTCTCCAAAGCCGTCACCGCCAGGGCCCCGACCCGCAGGCTCTCGCTGGGCGGCGTTTGCAGCCAGCGGCTCACCACCAGCAGACCGCCCTCGCTCAGATGGGCCAGATAGTCAACGAAAGCCTCCACGGTGTAGAGGTAGTTCTCCGATAGGCTGTAGGCCCCGGAGGTCACGGGCCGGTAGGTATCGGCCAACGACACCTGGACGACGTCGAATCGCTCTCCCACGCGCCTCACGTAGCTGCGCCCATTCTCCACCGCCACCGTTACCCTCTCATCCCGATAGGGAGCCTCGAGGGCGTCTCCGGCAACTTCGATCACCAGCGGATTGCTCTCCACGGCTGTTACCGACGAGGCTTCTTGGTGCAAAGCCACCAGGACATTGAGGCCGCCCTTAGGCTCAATGATCAGGGCTTTCGCTTCGGGGCGGAGGCGGTAGGGCAAGGAGACAGGCAGGTAGTCAATGAAGCCCAGCTTTTCGGGACGGGTTATCGGTGAAAGGTTATCACCGTCGGTAAAGAGGCCCGACTGAAGCGGCAGAGAGCCAGGATAGGCCAGGCTCAGGCCCGGCGCCGACTTCACTCCCTGGCTCTCGATCACGTCCACCCGGGAGAAGGCGTTCCAGCGGCTGAAAACGACCTCAGCGCCAGGATAGAGCAAAGCCTGGCTGAGACCTTTGTAGGGGGAGAGGCGCACTTCCAGAAAAGATGGGGGGCGGAGGGTGAGGAAGAGCAGGACCAGGGCGATGATGCTGGATATTAGAAGCTGCCAGAATCCACCCCCACCCAGCCTCCCCCTGGTAGGGGGAGGAGCCTGAGGCCCCCTCCCTGGGAGGGAGGGGCTAGGGGAGGGTGAGCCTCCTGAGGCAAAGGCGATGGCCGCCAGCGCCCCCAGCAAAGCGCTGAGCATCACTGTCCCTGCCCCGCCCAGGAGGGGCAAAGCCACTACTGCAACCACACAACCAACGGCTGAGCCGGCCAGGTTGAAGGCATAGATCTTGCCTGCCAGCTCAGGCCTCGCCGCCAGCAGAATGCCTATGGCCAGGCCGCTGAAAAAGAAAGGCAGTGTCAGGAGTAGATAGTAGATAGCCAGGAAGAGGATCTGCTCTCGCTCCCAGGCGATACGATAGGAATCGAAGGGGATGTAGTTGATGTTCAGATAGCTGACCAGGATGCCGACGGTCAGAAGCAATGAGAGGTTAGCGAGAAGCCTGGTCGGGTTTTTCTTGGCCAGATGGGGGAAAAGGGAGAGGAAAGAGCCGCTGGCTCCGAAGCCCAGGAGGGCGATGCTGACGGCCATGAAAGCGAAGTGATACCACTGGGCCAGGGAGAAAACCCGCGTGAGGGTGATCTCCAGGCATAAGCCGGCCATGGAGAGCAAGAAAACGCCCAGGTTGGTCAGATGGGCGGGCGGTCGGGTGGCCAGGCGGTCCTTCGCGATGGTTTCCGCCGTCATTGGTCAACTGCCACCCGAAAACCGGGGGTCCCGGCCCAGCATCAACTCCAGGCCCTTGTCCAGGTCAACCTTGGGACTGTAGTCCAGCTTCTGTCGAGCCAGGCCGATGTCGGCCACCAGACGGGAGACGCCGCCCTTGTTGGCCTGGCTGTAAAGGGGGCTGACTTTGCGGCCAGTGGCCCGCGCCACTTTTTCCACCAACTGGTTGATGCTCACCTCCTGGCCGCTTCCTACATTGATGATGTGGCGATCCACGTCGGAGGCCGTGCTTGCTGCCAACAGGGCATCCACCACGTCGTCAATGTAGACGAAGTCCCTGGTTTGGTTGCCATCGCCGAAGACGACCAGTGAGCCGCCCCCCAGGATCTGTTTGAGAAACTGGGGAATGACTGGCGCGTGAGAAGCGGGCACGAATTGACCTGGCCCATAGGCGTTGAATATCCTGAGTGCTACTGTCTCTATGCCGCAGAGGACGCCGATAGTGAAGACGTAGTGCTCCGATGCCAGCTTGCTCACCGCGTAGGGCGAGTCAGGGTTGGGAATGGTTTTCTCGCTGACGGGCTGCCTGCGCTGTTCCCCATAAATAGCCCCTGAGGAGGCCAGGACCACCCTTTTCACCCCTGCGTCCCGCACCGCCTCCATAACGGACACCGTGCCGCCTACGTTCACGTCGTTGTAGTCGCGGGGATACAGGATGGACTCCGGAACAGACACCCGCGCCGCCAGGTGATAGACACAGTCTACGTGCTGTAGCAGCGTCCAGAGCTTGGGGACGTCCTTCACGTCGCCGCGGGTGAAGAGTGCCCTGGAATCGAGGCGCGAGGGATCGCCAGCACTGAGGTCGTCCAAGACCTGCATGTGATGCCCTTCCCCGACCAAACGATTTGCCAGTGCGGCGCCGATGAAACCAGCCCCGCCAGTGATGAGGAATCGCATTTGAATCAGTACTCAGCATCGTTCCCTAAAACTCTGTGGCTCCGGTGAACTCGAACTCAGCCAGCTTGAGAGCCGGCGTGCGAGTGCCGCCGAACCAGTTCTCTTGCAGCCTGGTCTCACGGCTCACTGCCTCTACATTAGCCAGCGCCTCTATGTAGCTCTGGGTGAAGCGGAGGTTCTTGATGGGGTAGGCCACCTCGCCCTTCTCAATGAGAAAAGTCCCATCGCGGGTCATGCCGGTGACGATGGCCAGCTTGGGATGGACGGGGCGAGTGTAGTGAAAGCGAGTCACCCAGAGGCCCCGATCCATCGTCTTTAGAATCTCCTGCTTGCTCGCCTCACCAGGCGCCATGAACATGTGGCCGGGAATGGGGCCGAAGGTGTTGGGCGCGGGCAGCCCGTGGCCAGTGGAGGTTTTCCCCTCTTTGCCAGCGGTGTAGGAATCGTACACCACAGTCTCGGCCACCCCCTCTTTTATCAGATCAACTCGCTGCCTGGGCACGCCCTCGAAGTCGAAGGGCATGGGCAGGCCCGTGGGATCGAGCCCATCGTCCCAGATGGAGATAGCATCGCTCACGATCTTTTTCCCAAAGCTGTCTATCATGAAGCTGCGCCCCTCCTGCACGGACAAAGCGCCGAAGCCCACGTAGGCCAGCATATTCAGAACGTCAGCCACGGCGTACTCCTCCAGGATGACGGGGTAACGACCTGGGGGTAGATCTCGGGGATGGCGACTTTGGAGGGCTTTCTCCACCGCCTCGTTGCCGATGGCCTCTGCGTTGATTTCTCCCACTTTCCAGGTCGTGGTCGCGGCGTAGCCTGAGCTATCGTCGCTCATGAGAACGGTGCTGACGTCGGCCGAGGTGGTGGGATGGTAAGCGAAGATGCCCAGGGAGTTGGCCACAACCAACTCGCCAGCACCCGTGGTGAAGGCCCCCGAAGCGATTAGCCCGTTGTCCACAGCCAGTTGGCAGATCACACCCACGGCCTTAGCGCGAGCCTCAGGGCTGAAAGCGGCCGTAGCCTTGTCGAAGGCCGTGACTTCAGCAATAGGGGCCGGGCTGGGCAGCGATGTGAAGTCGGGGTTCTCTGGCTGGAGACTGGCTATGGTCAAGGCCCTCTCCACCACCCTTTCCAAAGCCTCCGGTCTCAGGTCGTTGATGGAAGCCACCCCGATCCTCTTGCCCTCCACGGTCCGCACCCGGATCCCCACGTTTCGCTCGGCCACGTTCTGATGGATATAGGAATTGGCAAAGCGCGTCAGCCCGCTGTCCTCGCTCATGATAATCACCTCTGTCTGCTCGGCAGCGGACAGAGACAGGACTCGCTCAGCAATCTCGCGCATCTTCTTTCTTCCTAGCATATTACTCCTTTCCTCCTGGTCAGGTGGTCGGATAGTCAGATGACCCTTGCTCTGGTCTCTCAGTTCGATTCAAAGCGCTCTTACAATCCCCTTTATTTTCTCGAAGACCTCATCCACTGAAGGCTCAGGACATGGCAAGTGTTGCTCAACGGCTTGAAATGGGTGGTAATGCCAATCCTTCAAGTTGTCAACGCCGTAGACACGCTCCCCTTTGTGTATCAGGGCATAGTCGGTTCTTTGAGTCTCCTCGTTGAAGTAAACATCAACAAACGTCTCCTCATTGATGGTGATGCGAAGGCTGAGATGCGTCAAACGGACGATGGTATAGTCGAAGGCTGCTTTGGGGAAAGCCGATTGAGCCGCCCTCCTCACCTCATCCAGAAAGCCTCTCAGTGTTTTTGCCACCCCTAAGCCTCCCCAGGAACTCTCTTCAACAAGGAGAACCACTTTTTCTTTTCGGCTTCCAGTCCCTCCCAAACCATATAGTCCCTCTCCACCTGATGAGACCACTTGTTTGGGATTTCGTCGCCTTCCCAGGCTTCGGCGAACTCCGCGAAGGTCATCCTGTACTTCAGTTCGAAGTCATCTATGTCACGCTTACACTCCCGGAGCCGTCTAGCCAGATCGGCAGTGACTAGGCCGATTAGTTTATCCTTTATTGTCTCTCCCTCGACGTACTCAATGAGATCAAGCACATCGCGTGAAACAGCCAGAGTCGGCATGGAAACCTCCTTTTGGACTACTTCATCACCCCTACCTGCACGTTGCGGAAGCGAGCGGGAGCCGTGCCGTGGCCCACGTGCGCGGACTGTGGAGGCTGGCCCTTGCCGCAGTTGGGCGTGCCCCACACGTTCCAATGCTTCTCGTTGCAGACAGCATCGCAGCCCGCCCAGAACTGCGGGGTGATGCCGGTGTAGGTGGCATTCTTGTACAATTGCCCCAGCTTGCCGTTTCTGATCTGGTAGGCTATCTCGGTGCCAAACTGGAAGTTGAGGCGCTTGTCGTCAATGCTCCAGCTCTTGTTCATCTCCATGTAAATGCCGTCATCGGTGTCGGCAATGAGGTCGTACAAGTCCCATTCCCCTGGCTCCAGGTTGATGTTGGTCATGCGGATGATGGGGATGCGGTTCCAGCCATCGGCCCGCATGCAGCCGTTGCTTTCCTGCCCAATCATCGCCGCCGTCTCCCGCGAGGTGAGGTAGCCCACGAACATGCCATCCTGCACGATGGGCACCCGCTGGGCCGGCACCCCCTCATCGTCGTAACCGAAGGTGCCCAGGCCGCCGGGGATGGTGGCGTCAGCGGTGATGTTGACGATATCTGAGCCGTAACGGAACGCCCCTAGCTTCTCCGTGGTCAGGAAGCTGGTGCCGGCATAGCTGGCCTCGGTGCCGAAGACCCGGTCCAGCTCAATGGGATGCCCACAGGATTCGTGCACTTGCAGGGCCAACTGGGTAGCTCCCAGGATGAGGGTGGTCACCAGGCTCGGACACTGGGGGGCAGTAAGCAGCGCCACTGCTTCCTCCCCCACCCGCTGGGCATTGCCCACGAGGTCCATCTCCTCGATGAGCTCGTAGCCGGCAGTCCCCTGGTGGCGGCCAAAGGAGTTGGGATAGCTCCTCTTCTGGACATCGCCCTCGCCGACGGCCGTAGCCTCCAGGCCGCCACCGCTCTCAATGATCTCCTGCTCGATGAAAGAACCTTCGGAGCTGGCAAAGACTTTGCGCTCGCGCACAAAGCGGAGGTTGGACTGAGCCACCGCCACCCCTTTCGCCAACCTCATCTCAGCATCGGCAGCCATGAGCAGCTCGATCTTCTTTTCCATCGTCACCTGAAAGGGATCAACCTCAACGGGCGTGCGGTAGGTGTCCGAGTAGACGATGGGTAGACCAATGCCCACCGCCTGGGTTTTGACCAGGGCACTGGCCCTGGCTATCTCCATGGCCAGGGCGGTGACCCGCTCAACCTCCTCCAGTGAAAGCAGGGAACTGGAGGCAAAGCCCCAGGCCCCATTGAGAATGACCCGCACCCCAAAGCCCTGGTCTTCGTCCTGGGAGAGCGCTTCCACCTTTCCATTCTTGACCACGATGCCTTGATTTTCGCGGCGCACGATGCGAACATCGGCGTAGGTAGCGCCGTTGATTTCGGCTACGTTCAAAGCCCGATCAGTAAGTTCTCGCAATGCAGTCCTCCTTTCGAGAATACGGCTGTGCGGGGGTTACGGATCACTTCCCAGCCCATGTCACCCGATCCGTTAATCCCGCCGATCCGCTGTTCTTCTTGACCAAATTCCAAAGTAGGAGTAAAATATCCTTGAGAATGATTCAGAGAAGGTGAAACAGTTATGCCTCTTTATGAGTACTACTGCGCCGATTGTAAGATCAAATTTGAGGCCTTGCGGAGGATGAGCCAGGCCGACGAACCCATTGCTTGTGTACGCTGCGAGGGAATGAACACCTCCCGTGCCATCTCCTTATTTGCGGCTGTCAGCAAGGGAAACGGCAGCGAGAGCCGATCCCTTGGCGGGGCCAGTGGTTGTGCGGCCTGCAGCGCCGCCAGTTGCGCAACCTGTGGCGGTGGTTGAGTTGTGCCCAGCCCTCAGCCAAACTCAGGCGGCTGCCAGTGATTCCGGTGGCCGCCTTTCTTTATTCTACTGGGGAGGCGTATACAAACCCGATAGCCCCTTTGTGAACGGGTAGGACCATTCTATCCCGCTTCCCTACGCTCACGGCCAGGCCCTCGTAGTTGCGCTCCAGAGCAGCGATGAGTCCCCCACTCCTGAGCAAGGCCGTCTCCATGGTCTCGGGTTGACCGATAGCTTGCAGGATATAGGGCCGCGACAGCCGCGTCCCATTGACGGTTATCACCCCGTCCTCGGTGCTGGCAATGACCGAGTAGAGGGTCAGCCGCTCCCCATTGACGGTCAAAGCCTCGGCCCCGGCGTTGCGTAGCTCGTTGATCAAGTCCTGCACATCCACGACGCCGATGGAGCCGTCAATGCTTACTTCGATACCCGTTCCTGAGACCTCCACCAATCCATTGATGACCCTGACCCTGTTCAGTTCCTCCACCAAACCTTCCAGTATAGTCCGCCCGGCCGTTTGTTGGTATTCGCTGAGCTGTTTCTCCAGAACCTCCAGCTCTTCACGCAAGCGGGCGTTGTTCTCCACCAGGCTGCTGATGATCACCAATTGATCGGCACTCGAAGCGAACAGGATAGAATCATTGGCCATCCGCTGAGTGCGAAATTGGGCCACCAGCAACAGGCCCAATATGAAACAGAGGATAGTTAGCGATAACTGCGCAGAACGACTCTTCATAGCCCAGGTTTTCTCGTCACTTGCCCCTCGGTCTCTTCATTGGGCATAACGGATGGGGAAGCCCCCTTTGTAAGCGGGCAAAGTAAGCATGCTCTGTCTATCTACCTCAAACTGCACGCCGTAGAGCTCGGCTCGCTGCTTGATCTCCTTGAGATAGGCGGGATTGATCAAAACGTCTTCTTGCACAATGGGGTTGCCGATGGCCTGGATGAGATAGGGGGGAGAGAGGCGGGTGTCGTTGACCATGATCGTGCTGCCCACGCAGTAGATGGAAGTGGTGGCCACAATCCGCTCCCCGTTGACGGCGATGGCCTCAGAGCCAGCCATCCACAGGAGGTTAATCACGTCGCGCAGGTCGTACTCGTGAATGAGGTAGTCGTTGGACTCCGCCGTCGCCGACCGGAGGCTGCTATCGTCGAGAATCACCTGGACACCAGACCCCTCGACGGCCAACAGCCCGGCCATCATTTTCTGTCGCTCCAGCTCGGCGTTGATCTCTTTCAGCATCTCCGTGTTCTCGGCCAACTGTCGGCGATGTCCATCCAACTGCTCTCGAATCCGCCCGATGCTTTCCTTAAGCTCCTCCTGTTCTGCCTCCAGTTGCTTGATAGCCAGAGCTCCTGACTCGCGCTCCATACCCGGCACGGTCGAGGGCCTGGCTGGCGGCGATTTCCACTGGAGGCCCAATAAGACACCGAAGATCAGAGCAATGATCAAGATGGGGATGTAGCGACGGATACCGTCAAGCTTGAATCTCATGGCTAGTCCCCGGACTAAAAAAGCACCTCCTAAGGTGCACACTACAGATGCTTCAACATGACAGGACGATTAGGGTAAGGGCAGAGGGACCATCCCTACCCGGTGGATGGCAACGTAGTGGAAATCCTCTGCCCTTTTTCTTGTTCGAATCGCTGCAAGCTCTTGATGCCCCGTGAATGACTAGAGAGGCCGTGCCATCACTGTGGCATGTTGATGTAGAGATCGTAGCCTTTTTCGTTGTTTGCCATGCTCACTTCGTCCAGTACCGGCAACACCCATACCTTCAGGTTATAGGCCTGTCGGTAGGGAACGCGGGAAATGCCTTTGAAGCGGGCTATTTTTATCTGGCCGGGAGCGATGGTTTCTATCTGGCAAATCTTTTCCAGGATGGGGGTGTCGTCTTCCAGGGCAGACAGCCGAGCTTTCACCTTAACGTCGGATTCGGTTTGAAGGCCAATGTTCTCCACCGCTACCAATAAAGTTGCTTGCTCGCCTTTGACCATGATCTGCTCGTATTCCAGGGGGGGATCAAAGTCAATGGCCAACACAGCCAAATCGTGCTCATCTACGGGGACTCTGACTTCATTGAGGGAAGGTGTGTCGAGGGAAACAGGGGCCCGGTCAACGATCTTAACTCCAGCGCAACCGGCTGATGAGAGGGAGGTCAGCAGCATCACCATGACAAACCAGATGCATCGTATCTCACCTCTTCGTGACATTTTAGAGCCTCCTCTTTTTGACATAGCTTTTGGCAGGCTTGCCTGAGACGAAATGGTGCCGCTCTTCGTTAGACGTGGGACGCTACCTGCCAGGATAATCTTAAACCAGATGGGCACTTTTGTCAAGTTTGTGCATTTGGGTCTCGACTGGAGCATTTCAATTCTGGAGCAGGTTTCCAGACGGTCAGACCTCCGAGGTTTTGGATGCAGCTTTAGCCTCGAAATCTGGCGACTGATGCCGCGTAACCTTCAAGAAATTATCGGACGGTAAACCTCGGAGGTCTTTTCGCCCTCAAAGTGAAACGCGCCTGTCTCGACAACCAGTTTGCCTTCTAAATGGAGATGTATTATAATTGGGAGCAATGCTGTGAGAGAGAGGTGAACCGGTTGTTCGAGGAATTGACTGAGACACAGGGCGGCGACGAAACAGTTGGCGATCAGGCTCATCCTTCTTATCCATCGCTTAGCGATGCACCAACGCAGGCAATCGAGACGCAGGACGAGCAGGAAATAGTTGGAGACCAGGACGCGCCAGATCAACGACAGGGAGAAAAGTCCATCCTGCGCGAGATGATGGAGACTGCGCTCCTGGTCATCCTGGTCTTTGTTGTGACCCGCGTTCTAATCCAGAACTTCCGCATTGAGGGGATCAGCATGGAGCCCAATTTCCACGATGGGCAATATCTGATCATAAACAAGTTTACCTACTACCTGCATCCTCCAGAGCGCGGCGATGTCGTGATCTTCCACTTCCCCAGGAACCCCAGCCGGGACTTCATCAAACGGGTCATTGGGCTGCCAGGAGAGAAAGTAGAGGTCAGGGGAGAACGTATCCTGGTCAACGGCGAAGGACTCGAAGAGCCCTATACGCTCCACATAGGCCAGTACAACTGGGGGCCTTTGATCCTGGGAGAAGACGAGTACTTCGTCCTGGGCGACAATCGCAATAGCTCCAGCGATTCCCATAGTTGGGGACCTCTGCCTGAAGATGCCATTCTGGGCAAGGCATGGATCTCTTATTGGCCTCCTGAGCATCTGGGGATCGTGCCCAACTACTCTTATGCTGCCACGGAATAGCGTGGTGTGTGTTGCGTGACGGAATATGGCCATACAAGAAAACGAAGTCAGAGAAATGGTCAGGCGAGTCTTGCTGCGGACCCTCGGCATGGGCGAGGCTGAAGAGTCCCGTGCCGCCTCTCCGCCTGCGGTGGCGAAGCGCTCTCTGATCACTGAAAAGGACGTAGAAGTTGTTCCCCCAGGGGGTGAATTGAGTCTCCCCAGTGGAGCCATAGTGACCCCCAGAGCTCGGGAGGTGGCCCTGGAAAGAAGAATTGCTCTCTCTCCAGAGCCTGGCCCTTCGACTATGCTCAGGACAGGCCCTGTCAACACGTCAAGGGGAAACCCATCTCCTGATGGCCAGGTCGTCGCCCTCGGCGCTGACCACGGCGGGTTCGACATGAAAGAGACCCTCAAGGCCTACCTCCAGGAACTGGGTTACGCCGTCAAGGACTGTGGCACCTTCAGCAGCGAATCGGTGGACTATCCCGATTTCGCTTACGCCGTGGCCAAACTGGTCTCCGAGGGGCAGGCCTGGCGGGGGATCGTGGTTGACGGTGCGGGGATTGGCTCCTGTATGGCGGCCAACAAAGTGCCGGGGGTGCGGGCCAGCATGTGTTATGACGTCTCAACGGCCGTGAACGCCCGTGAGCACAACGACGCCAACGTGTTGACGCTGGGTGGCCGTCTCATCGGTGATAACCTGGCCAGGGAGATCGTGAAGACGTGGCTGGAAACGAAATTCGCTGGCGGCCGTCACGAGCGCCGAGTGAACAAGATCATGGACGTCGAGAAGCGCTTTCTGCGGAAATGAGGAAATGGATCTGGATAGAGCAGCGGTAGAACAACTGGTAGAACGAATCACCAAAGAGGTGCTGATCCTGCTGCGGGAGGAAGAGGCCAGCGGCCAGTCAGGATCGGAGTGCTTGACTTGCAACGGTCAGTGCACTGGTACATGTCCGGACAGGACCCAGGAAGTGATTAACGCTGGCGCAACCCGGATCGCCAACCCGCTGGGCTCCACCAACGTCGCCGCCAACGTCGCTCACATGATTGACCACACCCTGCTCAAGGCGGACGCCAGTCAGGAGCAGATCGCTCAACTGTGCTACGAGGCTCGCAAATACGGATTCGCTGCCGTCTGCGTCAATCCCACCAACGTCAAACTGTCCGCTCAACTGCTCAAGGGCTCGCCGGTGGCCGTCTGTACAGTCATCGGCTTCCCCCTGGGAGCCACCTCGCCTGAGGTCAAGTCCTACGAGGCACAACAGGCCATCGAAGACGGAGCCACTGAGATTGACATGGTCATCAACGTGGGTGCCCTCAAATCCAGGGACTACGAGTTAGTAGAGCGAGACATCGCCACCGTGACGCGCACCTGTCACAACAACCGGACCGTCTGCAAAGTGATTATCGAGGCTGCCCTGTTGACGGACGAGGAGAAGGTCAAGGCTTGCCAATTGGCCAAGGCGGCCGGGGCCGACTACGTCAAAACCTCGACCGGCTTCGGCCCTGGGGGGGCCACCGTGGAGGACGTGGCTCTCATGCGGCGGACGGTGGGGCCTGAGATGGGCATCAAGGCCGCCGGGGGCATCAGAACCCTGGAGGCTGTCAAACAGATGGTCAAGGCCGGGGCCACGCGCATCGGAGCCAGTGCGGGGGTGAAGATTTTGCAGGAGGTCGGAGTTGCGGCTTGACAGATTAGTACCGCCCGTGTAGTCACCTGGTAGTGAATGGTGTGCGGTCGCTTCGACCTGGGGTGCAGGGCAGCAAACCCTTTCCGCTCAAAGGTCGCTTGAGAACCTCTCATACCACCTTCTCCCTCTCCCAAATCCTCACTATCCTCCACTGTAGGGTGCCTGTGTTCAGGCAGAGCTCAAAAGTGTCCTGGGCGGGGGTCATGACCAGGTAGTGACGGAGCTGATGGGGACCGTGCGGCTCCGTCCACCGCCGCCCTATATCGCTGATGTGCATTTCTCGCCCTCTCCAGCGGAACGCCCTGGGCGTAACCTGGCCCTCTTCATCGAAGCGGGCCTCGACAGCGGTGGGGATGTCCACGAATTTCATGGTCGCCTGGCCTCCAGGTATTGGCGGAGCATCTCCAGGGCGGCCTCAGCGGTTTGCTGTTTGTTCTCCAGGCGATCTCCCCGCCACAGATGTTGCTCGCAGCGCTCGAAGTCCTGGGCGGCCAGGGCCACGTAGACCAGGCCCACGGGCTTCTCAGGCGTGCCCCCCGTCGGGCCGGCGATGCCCGTGGCCGAGAGGGCTACGTCGGTGCCGAAAAGGCGGCGGGCGCCGCGAGCCATCTCCCGCACCGTCTCCTCGCTGATCGCCCCGTGCGCCGCCAGAGTCTCGCCAGATACCCCTAGCACCTGCGTCTTGACCTCGTTGGCATAGGCCACCACGCCGCCGATAAAGTAAGCCGAGCTTCCGGACACGTTGGTCAGTCGGTGGGCGATGAGGCCGCCGGTGCAGGATTCGGCCACGGCGATGGTCAGGCCTTGTTCAGTCAGAAGCTGGCCGACCGTCTCTTCCAAAGTGTTCATGAGTTCAGACTCCCCTGAGGTTGTGAAAATGAGGTCCCGACCCGAAATCGGCACCTCACTTGCTTCTTCACTACACGCTGATAGCGCATCTAACCTACGTCCTTCACTAGCCAAACCTGGCATTCGCTCCTACTCTGGCGTCCCAACGCGGATGACCTCAAAATAGCGGTCCCAATTTAGAAAGGCACTGGCGGCGGAATGTGCACCAGCAGACGACGGTTTGGGTGACGTGGAGCCGGAAACAGCCGCTCCACATAGCAGCTAAACTGCCAGCCCTCATCCCATCATAACAGAAACCATCTCGCAAGCAGAGCGCGTTGTCCATTCGCCGAACTGCCTAAGCTCCCCCCAGTATCTGGCGCAAATGAAAGTGAAACTGCCCCAGCGTGCCGCCGTAGTTGCCGGCGGAGATGCGCACGATGCCGGGGATGCAGGCGGCCTGGATGCCGACCCGCATGGCCTGCTCTATAGATGCCTCGTACAGGCCGTCAATCACGATCTCCAGCACGGAGTTGACGCCCTCCGGCAACGCGGATTCGGTCTGGCGGCGGATGGTGGGGCAGTAGGCAGTGTTGGTCGAGGCGCGCAGGAACTTGTACTGCGACGTGGTCTTGCTGCCGCTGCGGACGATGCCGCCGGGGAAGGGCATCACCACTCCCTTCACCTTCTCCATCGCTTCCACCGCTCTCTCCGCCGCCTCCAGGGTGGCATCGGGGCTCTCGCCCAGGATGAGGAAGTTGCCGCCGCCGATAGCTTTCACGACACCGAAGCTCTCCTCGACCAGGAACTCCCCCTCCATCACGGGTATCCGCCAGAACCTCCTCCCGCCGAGGAGCTTGCTGATCTGGAAGCCGTCGCCGAAGTAGCGCAGCGTCCCGCCGATTTTCAGTTTCTTATCACCCGCCAGGCCGTTGAAGCAGGCGGTGGAGGGGCAGGTCATCACGCACTGGCCTACCCTGCGCATCAGTTGGTCTTCCATTCCTTTGGGGCCCATGGTGAAGACCAGAATGCTGACGCCTGGGCGACCATCGGGGGTCTCGTCGGCCGGAATCACCTCTTCGATGCCCGCCTCGCAGCCACAGGCGATGACGGAGGTGGCGAAGCCCGTGGCTACCTGGGCCGCCGTCAGCGCCCAGTGCTCGTTGACGGCAGTGATGATCAGCCGCGCGGCTCGCATCTTGAACGCTTCGGCAAACGTATCTTCGATCTCGACTCCATTTATGCGCATGGGATCACCTCGCTTCGAGACAGGTATTCCGGCGCGACCGGATAGTTGTCGAAAGAAATGGTATAGCACTCCTCGAAGTGGGCGCGAAGGTCTGCCTCGATCCCCGGATCGTAGGGCGGGGCGACGTAGAGCGTCCG
>CAZQDO010000103.1:0-14550 GCA_964592085.1 uncultured Anaerolineae bacterium
GCGCAAGAGCAGGGCGTTTTTCTCAGGCCCCAGGTCGCCCAGGTCGTCCCGCAGGGCGTAGACTTCCTTCACCCGGCTCAGGTCCAGCAGTTCCCCGCTATGCTGCCAGTCGGACAGGCCGCGGTCGAGGACACCGCGCACCCGTTCTAGCCGCCGCGTCCGCTCATCGAGCCAACGGGAGATGCGCTCCGCCAGATAGTCGTGAACCAGCTCGTAGCGCACTTCGCCGTCGGACTTCAAGGCCCGCACCAGGCGCAGGCGGTCCAACTCACCCAGGACCCCTTCGAGCTCAGCGCCAGTCAGACCCGTTCTCTCCGTGATCTGGGCCAGAGACCGAGGCTCCTTGGTGCCGGCCACAGTGACCAGGGCCTGCAACACGAGCCGGGCCAGCCGCCGCTGAGCCTCTTCCAGCTTTCCTAGCTCCTCGTCCAGATACTCCCCCAGTATGGTGTCCGCCCCACCCAACTCCTGGTAGATGGCCCTGGTGATCTCCGGCTTCGACTCGCGCAGAACCCGATCGTACAGACGGTCGCAGACGATCTGCAACTGAGGCGGGTTGATCCCCTCCTCGTCCAAATCATCCACGATCTGCTCCAACAGGCCCTCCTCCAAAGTAACGCCAAAGCGCTTCAAGGGTTGGGTGATGGCGCGAGCTGCCTGGGCCTGAGCCAGGGGCTGCAATTCCAGGGTGTTGTTGACGATGCAGGGAATCTCGGATTTGAACCCCAACAGGTTGACCAGGGCCTCACTGCGCAGGCTGATGACGAATCGCGGGCGCACCGAGCGGCTCTCCAGACAACGGGCCAACTCCCTCACGAAGGACTGCTGCACAGCCTGACCAAACCTGGGCAGGAAGAACTCCTCGAACTGATCCAGGAAGACGACCAGGTCCTGTCCTGCCTCCAGCGCCGCCAACTGATCCCGCAGTGATCCAGAGCCAAGGGGCACGCCCACTGCCTCCTTGACAGCGCGTCGGAGGTCAGCCAGGGGATCGCCCATTACCCTGGCGTAAGCCACAAGACATTCGCCGTCCTCCAGGATCGGTTTGGCGCCCGCCAGGAGCAATGAGGTCTTGCCCGTGCCAGAAGCCCCCACCAGCACCAGAAGTTGGTGGGCCAGGATGCCGGAGATGAGCTGCTGGGTCTCAGCCTCCCGGCCGTAGAAGATGTCTGCATCCTCTTCAGTGTAGTAGTCCAGGCGCTTGAAGGGGCGGCCTCGCAGAGCGACCTCGGGCCGCTCCTCCTCGATCCTGGCTTCGTAGGCCTCCATCGCCGCCAACAGGTCACTCAGGAAGGTTTCGGCATCGGCCTCGACAATTTGCGTCTCTTTATCCTCCCAGAATCGCCGACAAAAATCGGAAGGGCTGGGATCAACGGCGTAGCTGTGGCCTTTGAGCCTTCCCAGGCGCTGAGTCACCTGGGCACATAGGCTTTTGAGACGGGTATCGTCCAGGTCGCAGTCAACGAAAAGCAGCGTGTTGGTCACCAACTGCTGCCTGACCAGATCGGCCATCATGGGCGAGCGCTGCTCGTATCCGAAGTGATCGTCCTCGGTGATAACGATCTCTTTGCGCTCAATGTCGCCGAACAGCTTGACCACCGTGGTCTTTTCGGCATCCAGCCCGGCGGCGTCGGTGATAGTCACCACCACCTGGGGCCAGCGGCCAGCGGTTCGCAGGGCTTGCTCCAGCAGGGTATCTATACTTGTGGTGACAATGAACTGGATGGGCAGTTGGGCGATGAGTTGATGCACCGGCGCGGGGACATAAGAGGGGTCAGCCATGATGTCAGCGATGGCAGTGATGAGGGCGTGCCGCCCCTTAGTCAGTTCAAAATACTGAGCCACCTTTGCCAGAGACTTGTCTGGCTCAGCGTAGCCACACCGTTGGGCCAGCAGGGAGGTGATATCGGGCCAACTGGGCCTGGCCTGTCCCGCTTCCGTTCGGACCACCGTTTCGGAGCCCAGGAAGAGGACGACGTTGCCTCCGGCAATTCTCTCCACCAGTTCATGGGGGATCTGATGATTCACCATGATGCCCTCTAGCGTTTCGCTACCGGCCACTTTTCATGGACGGGGCCCAGAAACCAGATTCTTAGAGCCTATCCGAAAATCTAGCAGAGGCGGCTCCCACGCCGCCGAACTGCCGGGCGTGGGAGCCCGGCCCGCTGGTTTTCGGATAGGTACTTAGGGAAAAACCCGGTTTCTCCTTGAATCTGATTATATCAATAATGCTTCAAATTGTCAATAAGCAGTCCGTTGAATCCTGCCAGTCCGTTGTTCCAAACAAAAAGGGGCGAGGTCTCCAATGACCCCACCCCTCTGAAATAACGGACTGATTTGAGTGAGCTTTACCGCTTGGTGTACTGCGGCGCCTTGCGAGCACGCTTGAGCCCAGGCTTCTTCCTTTCCTTCATGCGCGCATCCCGGCTCAGGAAGCCACCCTTGCGCAAAACAGGCCGCAGGTTTGGATCGGCCGCCAACAAAGCGCGAGCGATACCATGGCGTACAGCCCCTGCCTGGCCAGACACGCCACCTCCCTGAACCTTGACCGAGACGTTGAATGTACCCAGGGTATCCGTGACTTTCAACGGCTCCACCAGGTGCGAGGCGTCGCCCCCCCGCGGGAAGTACTCCTCCACCGGCTTGTCGTTCACGACGATTGTACCTTCGCCGGGGTATAGCCGCACACGCGCGGTAGCCGTCTTGCGTCGTCCTACTCCCTCATAATAAACAACTGCCATTTATCTCTCCTCTCGCAATTCCAACGCCTTAGGCTGCTGAGCCTGATGGGGATGGGAGTCACCTGCGTAGACCTTGAGCTTCTTGAGCATCTTCCGACCCAGTCGGTTCTTGGGCAACATCCCTCGCACCGCAGCCTGCAGCACCCGCTCAGGGTGCTTCTGCAGTTGGTTTCTCAAGGTGATGCTCTTGAGCCCACCGGGATAACCCGAATAGCGATAATACATCTTTTGATCCAGCTTCCGGCCGGTAACCCGTACCTTGTCGGCGTTGACCACGATGACGTAGTCACCACAATCGAGATGCGGCGTGTAGATGGGCTTGTGCTTGCCCCGTAGCACCTGGGCGATCTCCGAGGCCAGACGCCCTAGCGTCTTGCCCTCAGCGTCCACCAGGAACCACTCTCGTTCCATCTTCTCTGCTCTAGCCGTATACGTCTTCACCTATGAGTCCCCCGTATTCTGGACGCGGATTAACGCTGATGCCGCTTCGCTTACATTCACCTGCGAAAATCTGCGTGAATCTGCGTCCCAAAATAGTCAATAGTTTACCTTCATCAAACACAACCCATGAGCAGGAGCAAGCTGTCTAACCCTATCGCGATCAGCAGAGCGGAGGATCTCCTCAAACCCAGCGGGGGATAGCTCCCCTGTTCCCACCAACAACATCGTGCCCACCAGCCTCCTCACCATCCGATACAGAAAGGCGTTAGCCACTATATCGAAGTACACAAATGGCTCCTCTGGAGTCCATTGGGCCCGGTACACCTCGCGTACTGTGTTATCGCCCTGGGGCGCTCGCCCGAAAGAGACGAAATCGTGGCTCCCCACCAGGACTCCCGCAGCCTCGTTCATAGCTGCTGCATCGAGAGGGCGAGGGAAGCGATAGGCGAAGCGTCGGGCCAGCGGCGAACGCAAGGGCTGGTTATAGATGGTGTAGTGATACTCCCTGCTCACAGCGTCAAAGCGGGGGTGAAAGCCCTGGGCCACCGGCTTTAGCTCACGCACTGCGATGTCTCTGGGCAAGACAGCATTGAGGGCGCGCTGAAGCTCCTCCACAGAATGTCGCCAGGACGTACGGAAAGCGACAACTTGCCCCTGGGCATGAACGCCAGTGTCGGTTCGGCCCGCTCCAACGATCCTGATTCTCTCCTGGGTAACCGCTGCCAGCGCTCTTTCTATCTCCCCCTGGATCGTCGAGCCCTGGGCTTGTACCTGGAAACCGAGATAGTCGGTGCCATCGTACTCGACGACGGCCATGAATTTGGGGGTGTTGGCTTCCGCTTCTCGTACTGAGCCCTGTCGAAGTATCGGATTTCCAACCCCCAACTTCAGCCCCCAGCTACTCCACTAATTCTAAAAGAACCATGGACGCCCTATCGCCCTGCCGTCGTCCTAGCTTGAGGATGCGAGTGTAGCCACCGGGACGATCTTCGTAGCGAGGAGCCAAGTCATCGAAGAGTTTCTGCACGATGGTTGGATCATTCAACCTGGCGGCGGCCAGCCGACGAGCGTGCAGGTCACCGCGCTTACCCAAAGTGATCAGCTTCTCTGCCTTCCCCCGAACGGCTTTGGCTTTGGCCTCCGTCGTCTTTATCCGCTCATGGCGAAACAGTTCCGTTATCAGGTTCTTATATAGAGCTCTGCGATGGCCGCTGGAGCGCCCTAGCTTGCGACCTGCTTTGCGATGTCTCATGAAGCAATCACTCCTCGGTTTCTTCTTTCCCTTCTTCCTCGATGAAGAGCAAGTCCCTCTCCTTCAGCTTTTCCCTCAACTCCTCCAACGACTTGGGACCGAAATTCCGGATACTCATCATCTCTTCGTCGCCCTTTGCCATCCTCTCGAGCACCTCTCCCACATTGGTTATCCCGGTCCGCTTGAGGCAGTTGTAGACCCGCACATTGAGATCCAAGTCCTCAATCAGCATGTCGTAAACATGGGACGGTATCCCTTCTTCCTCGGCCTCTTCTTCCAGGGCTTCTTCCTCAATGCTGGTCACCAACGAGAAGTGCTTCACCAAAATGCCTGCGGCTTCACTCAAGGCATCTTGAGGCCGAATGGTACCGTCGGTCCATACCTCCATGATCAGCCGATCAAAGTTGGTCAATTGACCAACGCGGGCTCGCTGCACCTCGTAGCCGACTTTGCGGACGGGGCTGAAGATAGCATCAACAGGGATTTCCCCGATGGGCAACTTCTCCCGTTCCTCGGCAGGCGAATAGCCCTTGCCTTTTTGAACCGTCAGCTCCATTTCCACCTGGACCTCACCGGAGTCTACGGTGAACAAATACAGATCAGGATTGATGATCTCTACATCGCTGGGACATTCCAGGTCGCCAGCCGTCACCACGCCCTCACTCCCTACTCCCAGATGCAAATAAGCTGGCTCGGTGTCGTCGGAGTGTATCTTCAGCCGGATTTGCTTCACGTTGAGGATCAACTGGGTCATGTCTTCTTTGACATGAGCAATGGTTGAGAACTCGTGGTACACATCGCTAAGCCTGATGGACGTGACCGCCGCTCCAGGCATAGACGAGAGGAGAACACGTCGCAAAGCATTACCGATGGTTATGCCGTAGCCATTTTCCATAGGACCAATGACGAAACGCGCATAACCAATCGAGCTAAGCTCACACTCAACCTTAGGCAAAACCATATTCGTCAAAGGACCGTCTACCTGATTTACCATCAGCCTAACTCCCTCCCTGCAGGAGGATAAAACTAGCACCAAGCACTACACTAACGGCTGTAGTACTCGACGATCAATTGCTCGTTCAAAGGCAAGTCTATCTCCTCCCGCGAGGGGAGATTCAGGATGCGCCCCGACATGCTGAGGGCGTCCAGGCTCATCCACTCCGGCACACTCTTGCGCTCTAGCTCTTTTGCCCTATCACTGAAATAGGCCAACCTTTTGCTCTGCTCTCGTACTGCTATCACGTCACCTGGCTCTAGCAGCATGGAGGGGATATCGGCCCTCCGCCCATTGCGGTTGAAGTGACCGTGGCACACCAACTGGCGAGCCTGCGCCCGCGAATCGGCGAACCCAAGCCGATAGACGACGTTATCCAGCCTGCTTTCCAGAATGACCAGCAAATTGGTGCCAGTTAGCCCCTTGCGTCTTTCGGCTTCTCCAAAATACCGTCGGAACTGCCTCTCTAACACGCCGTAAATGCGCCGCAACTTCTGTTTTTCCCGGAGCTGCGTGGCATACTCTGACTTGCGTCTGCGGCGGAACTGGCTCTCGCGGCCATGCATGCCAGGAGCATAAGAACGCCTCTCAAGAGCACACTTGGCGGTCAAACACCGCTCACCTTTCAGGAAGAGCTTCTCCCCTTCTCGCCGACACTGTTTACAAACCGGGCCGGTATTTCTGGCCATTCTACCTCCTGTTTGGAGATTAGAGGTTAGAAATTAGAGGTCGGAAAATCTGGCCGTCCAATTTCCAACATCCAATCTAACTACATCCTTCGCCTCTTGGGTGGACGACAACCATTGTGAGGAATGGGAGTCACATCGGTGATGGATTTCACCTTAAGACCCGCCGCCTGCAAAGCGCGGATGGCCGCCTCTCGACCCGGCCCAGGGCCCTTAACAAAGATGTCTATTTCCCTCATGCCATTATCCATAGCCTGTTTGGCCGTCTGTTGAGCCGCCATGCGAGCGGCGTAAGGCGTACTCTTACGCGATCCCTTGAAGCCCACCGTGCCCGCACTGCCCCAGGTGATGGTGTTGCCCTCCCGATCGGTCATCGTGATGATCGTGTTGTTGAACGTGGCGTGAATGTGAGCCTGCCCATGAGGGACGTTCCTGCGCACACGGCGAGTTGTTCTTCTTCCCCTTCGTTGCGGCATCCTTCCTCCCCAATATCGAATATCGAATAACCCATATCCAACACCAATGTCCAAATCCCAATTGCTCCACCGAGATTGTTTATTGGGTATTGGATATTGGTTACTTCTTCCTCATCCCACGTCTGCGGCCGCGGCCAGGCACTGTCCTGCGCGGGCCCCGCTTGGTGCGGGCATTGGTCCTGGTTCGCTGTCCGTACACAGGCAAGTTGTAGCGGTGGCGAAGCCCACGATAACAGCCGATTTCCTGAAGACGCTTGATGTTCTGGCTGATCTCACGCCGCAGGTCGCCCTCAACTTTGTAATTGGTGTTAATCACCTCGCGCAAGCTGCTGATCTCGGCCTCAGCCAGGTCCTTGACTCGCGTATCATTGTCAATCCCTGTCCGAGCCAGGATCTCCCGGCTGGTCGAGCGCCCGATGCCGTAGATGTAGGTCAGACCGATCTCCACCCGTTTGTTGCGAGGCAAGTCCACTCCTGCGATTCGTGCCATCTTCTACCTCCCTCTCTTAGTCCTAAGTCTCAGGTCCTAATCCCTAAACCTCAGGTCTAGCTTCGGGCTTTGGACTTGGGACTGTAAGGACGCTATCCTTGCCGCTGCTTGTGCTTGGGGTTCTCACAGATCACGCGAATGATACCTCTGCGCTTGACGATTTTGCACTTGGAACAGCGGCGCTTAACTGACGCACCAACCTTCATGACTGAAACCTCCACTTTAGCTTATAAGCGGGTTAATATCTCTGCCTCACCCTCGGTAATGGCTATGGTATGTTCAAAGTGAGCCGAGAGCTCCCCATCCCTGGTAACGACTGTCCAATGATCAGCCAGGACTCGCGTGCGCCAATCCCCCACGTTGATCATGGGTTCCAGCGCGAAAGTCATGCCTGGCTTCAAAAGAAAGCCTCGCTTGGGCCGGCCATAGTTGGGGATTTGAGGGTCCTCGTGCATCTGACGTCCAATACCGTGTCCAGTGTACTCACGCACCACCGAATAGCCTCTGCTCTCGGCGTAATCCTGGATGGCCCACGATACGTCGCCAGTACGATTCCCCGTCCTGGACTGCCCGATTCCTGCCATCAGGGCGCCAGCCGTCACCGCTAACAGCTCTCTGGCCGCCGGGGTGATTTCCCCCACCCCCATGGTCACCGCTGCGTCTCCGTGATACCCCTCGTAGATGGCTCCCACATCGAAGCTGACGATATCGCCCTCTTCCAGAATACGTTTCTTGCTGGGAATGCCGTGTACCACCTCTTCGTTGATCGAGACACACACAGAGGCCGGAAAGCCGCGATAACCTTTGAAAGAAGGAATTGCCTGGTGCTTGGCAATGATCTGGCAAGTCAACTCATCCAGCTCAGCGGTGTTGATACCAGGGCCAATCTTCTGTTGTAGGGCAATCAACACCTCGGCCACGATGCGACCGGCTTGACGCATGCGTGCCAACTCTGAGGGAGATTTCAAGGTGATCACCTGATGAAGCCCTCGTAGTGGCGCATGAGAAGCTGAGCCTCCAATTGCTTCATGGTATCCAGCACCACGCCGACCACGATGAGCAAGCCCGAACTGGTAACGAGCATCATCCCAGGGTTCTCCACAACGCCGAGCAGACCCACTAACCAGGGCAAGACAGCCACCACCGCCAGGAACAGAGCACCCACCAGGGTGATACGACGCATCACTCCGTTCAGATAATCGGCGGTGCGCTTGCCAGGTCGGATGCCAGGGATGAACCCCCCCTGACGCTTCAGGTTCTCAGGGAGATTCTGCTGTTGGAAGATCATGTCGGTGTAGAAATAGGTAAACCCAAAAACCATCAGGAAATACATGATATAGTAGGCATTGCCCTGCCCGTTGAAAATCTGATAGACCGCTTTGGCGGCATTGGCGACCGTTTGATTTTGAACCGAGGTCAAATAAGAGGCGACAACCCCAGGGAGCATCAGAAAAGACTGGGCAAAAATGAGTGGGATCATGCCTGCTGCATTGACTCGCAAAGGAATGTGCGTGCTTTGACCACCAGCGATCCGCAATCGGCTGCCCCGCATGGCCAGCACCCGCTTGCCATATTGAACCGGGATGCGCCGTTGTCCCTCCTGCACAATGATGATCACCGCCACCGTAATCACCATGATGATGAGAAAAGCTATCAGACCTCGCACGTCACCTACCAGCAAAGCGCCCACCCGTTGTGGGATACGGGACACGATGCCGCCAAAGATGATAACGGAGAGGCCGTTGCCTATGCCATGCTCTGTGATCAGCTCACCGAGCCAGATGGCGAACATGGTGCCCGCCGTCAGGGTGCATATCATAGCGACTGTGGGCAAGAACGTCTCTCCAGAAAGGCCAAAGTTAGAGATGACGCCTTGAGTCTGCAATATCTGGGCCTGTGCATAAGCCTGCAAGGCTGACAACGGGATAGCCAGGTAATATGTGTATTGATTGAGCTTGGCACGCCCAGCCTCGCCCTCCTGAGCCATCTCCTCCAGCCTGGGGATGATGGGCTGCAAGAGCTGTATGACGATGGTCGCCGTGATGTAGGGATAAACCCCCATCGCCATCACTGAGAAACTAGACATAGCGCCACCTGACACTAAATCCAGCAAGCCTAAAAGCTGGTTGGCTTCAAAGACCTGGCGCAGGGCCACCGGATCCACGTTTGGTATCGGGACGTGAGCCGCCAAACGGTATATCACCAAAATAAGAAAAGTGATCAAGATCCTGCGCCTTAGGTCAGGCAGACTAAAAGCGTTACGGACAGCTTGTATCATCTATCCCTCCTATGGCCCCAGCGCTGAGGCCTGGCGTCGAGCCTCGTCGTCAACGTGATAGCACCTCTGCCGACCCGCCGGCACCCACGATCTTCTCACGGGCGCTGGCCGAGAAACGATGGGCCTTGACGGTAAGAGGCCGGCTCAAATCGCCATTCCCCAGGATAACCACCGGCTCGTGCGGTGATTTGATGATGCCTGCCTCGGCCAAAGTGGTCGGGCTGACTTCATCTCCCGCTGCGAAATCGTCCAGCCGGTCGAGGTTGACCGGCGTGTAGTACACCTTGAAGATGTTGGTGAAGCCTCGCTTCTGAGGCAAGCGCCGCACCAGCGGCAATTGCCCCCCCTCGAAATAGGGTCGCACTCCCCCACCAGAGCGGGCATTCTGTCCCTTCGTGCCTCGGCCAGCGGTCTTGCCCTGGCCGGCGGCGATCCCGCGGCCCACTCGTCTCTTTTTCTTTTTGGCCCCCTCAGCGGGACGCAACTCGTGTAACTTCATCCTCGCCCCCGTAACAGTGATCAGTAGTCAGTAGTCAGTTTCCAGCGGATAGTTCTTCCACCTCGACCAGGTGACTCACCTCGTGAACCATTCCCCTGGTCACCGGGTCGTCCTTCCACTCCACCGTATCCCCCAGTCTCTTGAAGCCCAGGGACTTAATCGTCGCCTTCTGCCGCTCGGAGTAACCGATGCTGCTCTTAACCCACTTGATACGCAGCTTAGCCTCTCTCTTTTTCTTTCTGCTCTTCGCCTTCTTTTCAGCCACCGGTCCGCTCCCTCGCCCAGAAGGGCATCAACTCGGCGACAGGCTTGCCCCGCAGTCTGGCCTCTTCTTCGATATCTTTTAACTGAGACAGCCCCTCCAGGGTAGCCTTAATCACGTTGAGGACGTTGGAGCTGCCCAGAGACTTAGTCAGGATATTGCGGATACCCGCTGCCTCCACCACTGCCCGCACTCCGCCGCCGGCGATGACGCCCGTGCCCGGAGAAGCCGGTTTCAAAAGAACTTTGGCCGCGCCGAACTGGGCTACCACCTCGTGAGGAATCGTTGTGCCCATCAGGGAGACCTTCCTCATGTCCTTCCTGGCCCGCTCTGCTCCCTTGCGGATAGCATCAGGCACTCCGCGAGCTTTGCCTATTCCAACCCCAACACTGCCCTGATTATCGCCTACCACGACAACGGCACGGAAAGCGAATCGCCGCCCCCCCTTGATCACTTTAGCTGTGCGGGTGATGTGCACCACCCGCTCATCCAGCTCGTCCCTTTCCTGGAAATTCCCCCTCGCCATCCATCCTCCTTAACTAAAACTCCAGTCCGGCCTCGCGCGATCCCTCGGCCAGGGCCTTCACCCGGCCATGATACCTGTAACCGCCCCTATCGAAGACCACCTGCTTCACGCCCTGGGCCAGGGCTCGCTCACCCAGAAGCTTGCCGACCGACCTGGCTTGCTCAGTCTTGTTTAGACCGCTCAGTGTTCCCCGCAGTTCAGGGTCAAGAGTGGAAGCCGCCGCCAAAGTGTTTCCCTGATCATCATCAATGACCTGGGCATAGATGTGCTTCAAACTTCTGAATACATTCAAACGGGGGCGCTCAGCGGTACCTACCGATCGCTTCCGCACCCGCCGGTGTCGCCGCTGGCGTGCTTGCTCGGTTTGCTTACTCATCGTCGTTTCGTCCCTCCTAAGAGTTTTAGCCTCCCACTATCTTGCCCGCTTTGCCAGCTTTGCGGCGCACATGCTCGCCCACATAACGGATGCCCTTGCCTTTGTAGGGCTCAGGAGGGCGTACTCGCCTGACCCTGGCTGCTATCTCGCCGACCAACTCCTTGTCCATCCCTTCGACGACGATGCTCTTGCCGCGACTCTCGGTGTCAAAGGTTATGCCCGAAGGAGGCGCTATTTCTACAGGATGGGAAAATCCAACGTAAAGGACCAGGTTATTGCCTCGTATCTCAGCACGATAACCAACCCCTATGACCTCCAGGTCCTTACGGTACCCCTTGGTCACCCCGGTTACCATGTTTGCCAGCAGGGCCCGCGTCAGCCCATGCAGTGCCCGATGCTGCCGGTTGTCTGTGGGGCGAGCGACCACAATCTGATCGTCCCGGACGGATATCGTCATATCTGGGTTGAAAGAGCGGCTTAACTCGCCTTTGGGACCCTTCACCGTTACGTGACTATTCTTTATAGCTACCTGAACACCTTTCGGAATGGGAACAGGCATGCGACCTATGCGTGACACCGAAATACCTCCAAACTAGAAGCTACCAGATATGGCACAACACTTCGCCACCGATACCAAGACGGCGGGCTTTCTTGCCCGTCATGACTCCCCTGGATGTGGACAGGACAGCGATGCCCATACCACTGAGCACCCAAGGGATGTCGCTCTTACCGGTATAGACCCGACGCCCTGGTTTGCTGATCCGCTTTAAGCCCGTGATAGCCGATTGCCTGTTCTTCCTATCCCCCGCATACTTCAACCAGATCCTGATCATGGGCTGGGGGCGGTCCTTGGTGACATCGTAGTTTTCGATGAAGCCTTCATCCTTCAGGATTCTGGTGATAGCCAACTTCATCTTTGAGCCGGGAACGACTACATAGCTGTGGCCAGCCATGATGGCGTTCCTGATTCGGGTCAACATGTCGGCGATGGGATCGGTCATGGTCATTTCATCGGACTCCTTGATTTCACCAACTAGCTTTGACTACGCCCGGAATCTTGCCTTCCAGGGCAAGCTCGCGGAAACAAATACGACAGAGCTTAAAACGGCGGATATAACCCCGGGGACGGCCGCATCGTTGACAACGATTGCGCACCCGCACCTTGTACTTTCTACGCTTTTCTCTTATCACCATGGACTTTTTAGCCACTGTACCTCCTGATCGTTCGACTGACCTCGCTGAAGTCCCTGCCGAAGTCTGGCTCACCGTCTTGCGAAGGGCATCCCTAGCAGTTGCAACAACTGCCGGCCCTCTTCGTCGGTCTTGGCTGTGGTGACGATGCTGATCTCCATGCCTCGCACCTTGTCAATGGAATCGTAAGCGATCTCCGGCCACACAAGCTGCTCCCGAAGGCCCAAGCTATAGTTGCCTCGGCCATCGAAGGAGTCAGGGGAAATGCCACGGAAGTCCCGCCGGCGAGGCAAAGCAACGTTGCACAGGCGATCCAAGAAATCGTACATCCGGTGGCCCCGCAAGGTGACTTTAACCCCGACCGTCGCCCCCTCGCGCAGCTTAAAACCAGCGATGGACTTCTTGGCCCTGGTCACGACGGGCCGTTGGCCAGCGATGATGGTGATGTCTTGGACAGTGTGATCCAAAGCCTTGGCGTTCTGCAGAGCCTCGCCCACGCCCACGTTGACCACGATTTTCTCCAGACGTGGCACCTCCATAACATTGCGATAGCCGAATGCTTTCATCAAAGCAGGAACAACTTCTTTGTGATAATAGTCTTTTAGCCTTGGCACAACTAATCCCCAACTTTCTAATCAATAATGGCGTCGCACTTCTTGCAAACACGCACCTTGCTGCCATCCTCTAACTGTTGAAAAGTAACCCTTGTTCGCTGATCACACTGGGGGCAGACCAGCATGATATTGGATAGATGAATAGGGGCCTCGAACTCGATAATGCCCGCCTGGGTCTGCATACGACCGCCTGTAGGCATGGGCCTTTGGTGCTTCTTGACCATATTGATGCCTGAGACAACCGCCTGGTTTTTCTTAGGAATGAGCCGATGAACAGTGCCTCGCACCTCACGGTCGTTGCCGCTGATGACCTCCACCTTATCACCCTTTTTTATCTTTCTCATCACCCATCTCCTCACTACAATACTTCTGGGGCCAGGGAAACGATTTTCACAAACCCTTTGTCGCGAAGCTCCCTACCGACGGGGCCAAAAATGCGCGTCCCTTTTGGGTTCTGATAATCATCCAGGATGACGGCTGCATTTTCATCAAATCGAATATAAGAACCATCGGAGCGGCCATACTCTTTGGCCGTGCGGACGATGACTGCCCGCACCACCTCACCTTTTTTGACCGAGCTCGTGGGAGTGGCCTGTTTGACCGAAGCGACGATGACGTCACCCACCCCCCCATAGCGACGCGCTGAACCACCCAGCACCCTGATGCACAGGATCTCTTTGGCGCCAGTGTTGTCGGCTATCCGTAGCCTGGATTCCTGCTGAATCATCTCCCATTCTCCCCAATTCCGGATGCTGGTTGGTATTAGTTCCCAGTCTCCATGATTTCTTCAACGACCCAGTGCTTCTTACGGCTCAAGGGCCTCGACTCGATGATACGCACCAGGTCGCCGATTCGGCACGCGTTCTTCTCGTCGTGAGCCATGTATTTCTTCGTCCTCTTCAACACCTTGCCGTAAATGCGATGGCGCTTCAGCCTCTCGACCTCCACGACGACAGTCTTATCCATCTTGTCACTGGTCACACGGCCGGTCAACCGCTTACGCTGTCCCTCCATTCGTTCTGTCCCTCCCAAAGCTTGTACTGAGCCTAGTCGAAGTACTGGGCCAACTCCCTTTCACGCAAAATGGTCTTCAGACGAGCGATATCCCGCTTCACCTGGGTCACGCGATTGATATCCTTCAATTGCCTGGTTGACCATTGAAACCGCAAGTTGAAGAGCTCTTCGTGAGCTTCATTCAGCTTGAGCCGGATCTCCTCCGTCGCCATAGCTCGAATCTCGTGCGCCTCCATCAGCTCCCCCCTATATCTCCAACCGAGCCACAAACTGGGTCTTGATAGGCAGCTTATGCGAGGCCAGGCGCATGGCTTCTCGAGCCACATCCTCGCTAACGCCCGCCATCTCAAACAGGATCCGGCCTGGCTTAACCACCGCCACCCAGTGATCCACCGCGCCCTTGCCTTTGCCCATCCGCGTTTCAGCAGGCTTCTTGGTGACAGGTTTATCGGGAAATACCCTGATCCACACCTTTGCTCGGCGCTTGACGTGGCGCACGATGGCCCTTCGGGCGGCCTCGATCTGACGACTGGTCATCCAGCAAGGCTCCAAAGCCTGAAGGCCATAGTCGCCAAAGGCTACTGTAGCCCCCCGGGAGGCCCGGCCTTTCATACGACCCCGCATCTGTTTTCGATACTTGACTCTCTTGGGCATCAACATGATGATTCACTCTCCATTGACAATTCTGCGATGGGCGAAGGCCTCTGACC
>CAZQDO010000104.1:0-14534 GCA_964592085.1 uncultured Anaerolineae bacterium
GCAAAGGGTATGTGCCGGCAGAGGAACAGCCGGTCCTGCTGGAACGGGCGGAACAGCGGGCGGGCGAGCTGCTGACTGTCCTGGATGACTTGCTGCTCCTGGCCTACTTGAAAGAAGGCGTGGGCCTGACCAAGGTCGCCGCGGTGTCCGTAGCCGACGTATTGGCCGTAGTGTTGGCTACG
Organism: uncultured Anaerolineae bacterium; assembly: GCA_964592085.1. GTDB lineage: Bacteria > Chloroflexota > Anaerolineae > VGOG01 > VGOG01 > CAZQDO01. The sequence goes on from CAZQDO010000104.1 coordinate 183, forward strand.
CTGAAAGGGCAGGCTGACCAGCAAGGCGTTACGCTAACAGTAGAAGTGACCGACGAGCCCCGCGTCTTGGCCAACGCCGACCACATCAAGGCGCTGTGGATGCACTTGCTGAGCAACGCCATCCGCTACACTCCGGCGGGGGGACGGGTGACTGTTTCGCTGCATATGGACCGGGAGCGGGGGCAAGTGATCGGGGCTGTGTCGGACACAGGCATCGGCGTGGTGGCCGACGACATCCCGCGTATCTTCGAGGAGTTCTTCCGCACCGAAGAAGCCAAGGCCATGCAGGAAACCGGTACCGGTCTGGGGCTGCCCATCGTCCAGCAAGTAGTAAAGATGTACGGCGGCACCATCGAGGTGGAATCAGTGTTGGGCCAGGGCAGCACTTTCCGCTTCACCTTGCCCTTGGCCAATCATGGAGAGCCATAACATGAGGCGTTTCATTTCCACATTGTTAGGGGGGCGGCTGCAGGTCGTGCTGATCGCCTTCTTTTCAGTGGTAGCTGCCTTGACGGTGGGTCTGAACGCGCTGGTCGTTTCGCAGGTGATCCGGGACTATCTGGAGACTGCTCAAGACAACCGGGTGGCCCGCGACATGAAGCTGGCTGAGGCCTTTTACCAGCTCAAACAGGACGAGATTGCGGCCGTCGGCCATCGGATGGTGCAGGATCCGCAGGTGATCCAAAGCATGCCAGCCGCTTTTGAGGGCCAGGCCGAGGCCATCCAGGTCGTGGATCAGGAGATCGGCCGCAAGATCACCGTGCCGACCTTGGGTGGCACCCACCTCATCGTCGTACTCGACGCCACTGGCAATATCGTGGTAGGCCGGGTGATGTCATTGGAAGGCGATCTGTCGCCAGTGATCTCTGAGGGCAATTGGGGCGACTTGCCGATCGTCAAAGACGTGTTCTCGTCTGGGCAAGAACAGGCAGGTACCGAGATCATCCCAGCCGAGTCCTTGGCCCAGGTGGGGCTGGACGGGCAAGCCTACATTCCGCTGAAAGAAACCCCCAAGGCTGCTCCGGAGCCCTTCGATGCCCGCGAGGGCACGGCTGGCCTGGCATTGACAGTGGTCTACCCGGTCCAAGGCGAAGACGGTCAGGTGATCGGAGCAGTGCTGGCTGCACACCTGTTCAACAACGACTTCACCCTGGTAGATCGCATCAAAGAGGTGGCCGGTGTTGATACCGTGACCATCTTTTTTGGCGACCTGCGGGTTTCAACCAACGTTATGGAGAAAGGCGAGCGGGCCGTCGGCACCCGAGTATCACAGGAAGTGTATGACGTTGTGCTGAAGCAGGACCGTTTCTACCCAGGCGAGGCCTTTGTGGTCAATGAATGGTTCATCACCCGCTACGAGCCGTTGCACGATCACCGGGGCCAGGTGGTGGGCAGCCTGTACGTGGGCGCCCGGCTGGCGGCCTTCTTAGGGCTGCTTCGCACTTTCTACCTCCTGGTGGCCTTCATTGCCCTGGTCTGCATCGTGCTGGCCGGGATTATCGCGGTACCTATTGCTCGATTCATCACCCGGCCCATCGCCGAACTGGTGGAGGCTAACCGCGACCTGGCTCAGGGCAATATGATGGTGCGTGTGCAGCCCTATGGCAGTGGCGAACTGGCCGTGCTGGGACGATCGTTCAACAGCATGGTCGAGACCCTGCACCAGACCCAGCAGGAGTTGGTGCACAAAGAGAGGTTGGCTTCTATGGGACAACTGGCGGCCGGTGTGGCCCACGAGATCAACAATCCCCTGGGCACCATCCTCCTTTTCTCCGACGTGATGTACAAAGAAGCGCCTGAGGGCGACCCTCGGCGCGATGACCTGAAGATGATCATCAACGAGACCACCCGCTGCAAGAACATCGTGGCCGACCTGTTGAACTTTGCCCGGCAGCAAGAGGTGTTGGCTCAGGAGACCGACGTCCACGCCCTGCTGGAACAGGTGATCGAGGGGGTCAGTCTCCAGCCCATCTTCGAGGAAGTGGAGATGGCGTGCCAATTCAGCCCCGATATGCCCATCATCCAGGCCGACCCGGCTCAGTTGCAGCAGGTGTTCGTCAACTTGCTGAACAACGCCGCCGAGTCCATGGCCGATGGAGGCACCATCACCCTCGCCACCCGGTCGGTGAACCACCAGTGGGTGGAGATCAAAGTCTCCGACACAGGGTGCGGCATACCGGAGGAGAATCTGGGCAAGCTGTTCACCCCTTTCTTTACCACCAAGGCGCTGGGCAAAGGGACCGGGCTGGGGCTTTCCATCGTCTATGGCATCATCAAAATGCATCGGGGGCAGATCACTGTCCAGAGTCAGATTGGTCAGGGGACGACCTTCACTGTGACCCTGCCGGTGCAGTTGCCCAAGGGATAGTTGGCCTCAGCCAGTGCTCCGGCCGGTGTGATCGCCTGACAGTCTAGGTGCGACGCACTTCCAAAGTGCGTCGCACCTGAGAGAGATGAGACATGACAGAAACCAAAGGCAACATCCTGGTCATTGACGACGAGGAGGGCATCCGCGAGGGCTGCCGGCGGGCCCTGAGGCCGGAGGGATTCGCTGTGGATACAGCGGGTACCATCCAACAGGGGCTACGCAAGATCCAGAAGGGCGATTTCGACCTGGTATTGCTGGACGTGATGATGCCTGATGGGCGGGGCATTGACCTGCTGGGGCCTATCCACGAGAAGGACCCCGATACCGTCTGCGTGATCATCACCGGCTACGCTACGGTGGAGTTGGCGGTGGAGGCCATCAAACGGGGAGCCTACGATTTCATCTCCAAGCCTTTCACCTCCGATCTGTTGCTGATGACGGTGAGTCAAGGGCTGGAGAGGCGGCATCTGTCGCTGGAAGCCAAACGGTTGCGGGCCATTGAGCAAGAGGCGGCTGACTTGGCCAGGGCCAAGGAGGAAATGGAACGGCTGGACAAGTTCAAAACGGCCTTCACCCTGACTGTGGCTCATGAATTGCGGGCCCCTGTCACTGCCCTGCAAAGCTTCCTGCTGGCCATGCTCAAAGGATACGTCTCTCCTGATCAGCAGCGGGATGTTCTCCAGCGGGCCATTGAGCGCACCCAAGAGTTGCTGGACCTGGTGGACGATCTGTTGAATCTGGCCACTGCCAAAGAGGAGTTGACACCGCCGAAGCTAAAGACCTTCTCGCTGGCGGATGAATTGGAGAAAGCAGTCCCCCTGTTGAAGGCCCCGGCTGGGGATAAGGGGGTGTCTTTCACAGTGGACGTGCGCCGGCGCCCGCAGGTGAAGGCCAATCCCGCTCAGATTGGGCAGTTGTGGACCAACCTGATCTCCAACGCTGTGAAATACACCCCGGCGGGTGGGCAGGTGACCATCACCCTGGATGAGGAAGGAGACCAGGCCGTTGGCACAGTGGAGGACACTGGAATCGGCATCGCTCCGGAGGATCAATCTAAGATCTTTGAGGAATTCCATCGGACGCCTCAGGCCAAGGAGATGGAGCCACGGGGCACAGGTTTGGGCCTGGCCCTGGTCAAGCGGATTGTGGAGGGGCATGGGGGTACGATTGAGGTCGAGTCGGCTTTGGGGCGGGGCAGTCGGTTTACCTTCCGCCTGCCCGTAGCTACCGCATCGGTGGACTAGAAGTCTGTTCCATCGTGTAGATGTTAACCAGCCATGAAGTACATAGACGAGTACCGAGACGAAGCAACAGCGCAACGATACGTCGAGGCCATCCGGCGGACGGTCACCCGGCCCTGGACACTAATGGAGATCTGCGGCGGGCAGACTCACACCATCCTCAAGTTCGGGCTGGATCGGATGCTGCCGGACGACGTGACCCTGGTCCATGGCCCCGGCTGCCCCGTCTGCGTGACCCCGGTGGAGCTTCTGGACAAGGCCATCGCCATCGCCTCCCGACCTGAAGTGACCTTTTGCTCCTTTGGCGACATGCTGCGGGTGCCCGGCTCTCACAAGGACTTGCTGATGGTCAAGGCCGAGGGCGGGGACGTGCGCATGGTCTACTCCCCGTTGGATGCGCTCAAGCTGGCGTCGCTTCACTTACGGCAGAACCCAGAGCGGGAAGTGGTCTTCTTCGCCGTGGGGTTCGAGACCACCGCTCCGGCCAACGCTATGGCCGTGTGGCAGGCCCGTCAGATGGAGTTACGGAACTTCTCCATCCTCTCCGCCCACGTCCTGGTTCCCCCGGCCATCGAGGCCATCCTCAGCGCCCCCGGCAACGAGGTGCGGGGATTCCTGGCCCCCGGCCATGTCTGCTCCGTGATGGGGTACTGGGAGTACGAGCCTATCGCCGAGCGACATCAGGTGCCCATCGTCGTCACCGGCTTCGAGCCACTGGACATCCTCCAGGGGCTTTACATGACGCTGCGGGCACTGGAGGAAGGGCAGTGGGAGGTGGAGAATCAGTACGCCCGCTCCGTGCGGCGGGAGGGAAACGTCCAGGCCCAGCAGCTCATTCAGCAGGTCTTCGAGGTGACCGACCGGGCCTGGCGAGGGATCGGGGTGATCCCCCAAAGCGGCCTGCGGCTGCGGGACGAGTATGCCGACTTCGACGCTGAGCGGCGCTTTGATGTGGCAGAGATGGCAGTGGAGGAATCGTCGGAGTGTATCGCCGGGCTCATCTTGCAGGGGCGAAAGAAGCCGCCAGAATGCTCTGCCTTCGGCACTCGCTGCACCCCGGAGCACCCCCTGGGCGCGCCGATGGTCTCCAGCGAGGGGGCTTGTGCTGCGTATTATCGGTACGGAGAACACTGATTGGCAGGATTAACGGATCGAAATCACGTTTGACGTTTCACGTTTCACGGAGATCGCTATGACCGAAGGACTAAACCAACTCACCTTTCAATGCCCCATCCCCATTCAAGATTACCCCGCCGTGCTCCTGGCCCACGGGGGAGGGGGACGGCTGACCCAGATGCTCATTGAGCGGATGTTCTGGCCTACCTTTCGCAATCCGGCTCTGGAGACTCTCCACGACGGCGCGGTGCTGGAGGTGGGGGGCGCCCGCCTGGCGTTCACCACTGACTCTTTTGTTGTCAGTCCCCTCTTTTTCCCCGGCGGCGACATCGGCGAACTGGCCGTCAACGGCACGGTCAACGACCTGGCCATGTGCGGTGCCCGTCCCTTGTACCTCTCCCTGGGCTTTATTCTAGAGGAGGGCTTCCCGATGGGGGATTTGTGGCGAGTGGTGCGCTCCATCCAAGAGGCGGCGCAGGGGGCGGGGGTGGAGGTGGCGACCGGCGATACGAAGGTGGTGGACCGGGGGAAGGGAGATGGCGTGTTCATCAACACCGCAGGGCTGGGCCTTGTTCCGCCTGGCATCAACATCTCCCCCCGGCGGGCCAGACCCGGCGACGCAGTGCTGATCAGCGGAGCCATCGCTGTCCACGGCATCGCCATCCTTTCGGTGCGAGAGGGGCTGGAGTTCGAGACGACTCTGGAGAGCGACACGGCTGCCCTCAATGGGCTGGTAGAGGCGTTGCTTGGGGCCGTCGGGCCAGAGGTGCACGTGTTGCGGGATCCCACCCGCGGCGGGGTGGCCAGCGCACTCAACGAGATTGCCTCCAGCGCGGGGGTGGGGATGATGCTCGAGGAAGCCACGATCCCCATTTGGGACGAGGTAAAAGGGGCATGTGAGATTCTGGGGCTGGATCCCCTCTACGTGGCCAACGAGGGGAAGTGTCTGGCCATCGTGGCGCCAGAGGCGGCGGAAGCGGCTCTGGGGGCTATGCGCTCCCATCCTTTGAGCAGGGAGGCGGCCATCATTGGGCAGGTAGTAGAGCAGCACCCCGGCACGGTGATTCTGCGGAGCAGGGTAGGGGGCAAGCGAGTGGTGGACATGCTCAGCGGAGAGCAACTGCCGCGCATCTGCTGACCCTTGACAAAGCGCGGCGAGCGTGCTACAATTTGGCCTGTCGTTTTTTGTCCGACTGACATGCTTTAGGGATTCAGGAGGTAACCTTTGGCGACTTCTGAAGTGATTAACTTAACCGCAGTGAAACGAGATCCCGACTTCGTGGGCCGGCTCACTCCAGCAGGGCGGCTCCTCAGTCGCTGTATCCAGTGTGGCACCTGCTCCGCTTCTTGCCCTTCTGCCCACGCCATGGATCTCACCCCCCGCCAGATGTGGCGTCTGGCCCAATTGGGCTTTCAGGATGAGGTGCTGCATAGCAAGGCGATGTGGCTGTGTAGCCTGTGCTACACCTGTCACGTCCGCTGTCCGCGGGGCATCCCCCTCACCGAGACCATCGTCAAGCTGAAGCAACTGGCGCTCCAGGAAGGAATCGGGGAGTGGCGGGAAAGCACCGCTTTCTATCGGGCCTTCGCCGAGGTGATGCGCCGCTACGGGCGCACGCGGGAGATAGAGTTCATGGTGCGGTACTTTCTGGCGACCAATCCCCTGAGTGCGCTGGGCTATGCTAAATTGGGGCTCACATTGCTGGGCCGGGGGAAGGCTCACCTGGAGCTGCCCGACCTGGGCGGTGAGGGTCGGCTGGATCGACTGTTTGAGCGAGTGGCGGAACTGGAGGGGCAGCGATGAGATACCTATTCTACCCCGGCTGCTCGGCGGAAGGCTCGGCTTTGGAGTACAAGACCTCGACGCTGGCCGTACTGGAGGCGCTGGGGGCGCAGGTGGAGGAACTGGAGGACTGGACGTGCTGTGGGGCCAGTGTCGCTTCCACGATGAGCGACTTGCTGGGGGTGGTGCTGCCGGCCCGCAACCTGGCCCTGGCTGAGCAGGCCGGCGACGGGCGAGAGTTGCTGGTTGTCTGCAGCGCTTGCTACACCAACTTCCGACGCACCAATGCCGCCATCGCTTCCCAACCTCGCTTGCGCGATACCATCAACCAGGCGCTGGAGGTTGAAGGGCTAACCTATCGGGGCACTGTCACGGCGCGGCACCTGATGGACGTCCTGGCTAACGACTTCAGTCTGGAAGCCATAGCCGCCCGCGTGCAGCGGCCGCTCACAGGATTGACCGTCGCTCCCTACTACGGCTGCCAGACCGTTCGTCCCTACAGTCCCTTCGACGACGACCAGCGGCCCACCTCAATGGTGGCTATCCTGGAGGCGCTGGGGGCCACGGTGCATCGGCACAACCGCGAGGCTTCCTGCTGCGGCACGTCCCTGCTCACCACCAAGCCGGAGGTGGGCCTCCAGATGGCGGGGGCCATTCTGGAGGCATCCAACCCGGCCGACTGCATCGCCGCCGTCTGCCCGATGTGTCACTTCAACCTGGATAGCTACCAGGACAAGGTCTCCCAGATGGTGGGCCGGTCGCTGCGCATCCCGGTGCTGTTCCTGCCCCAGTTGATGGGACTGGCTTTCGGGCTGCCGGAAAGTACACTGATGTTTAAACGGCACGTTGTGTCAGTAAACCCTGTGCTGACTCGATTGTCGTAATCAAGGAGTTTGTAGTTATGGAAGAACCCCGAATCGGCGTCTACATTTGCGAGTGTGGCATCAACATCGCGGCTACGGTGGACGTGGCAGCGGTGGTGGAGATGGCCGCCGCTTTGCCTGGCGTGGCTGTCGCCCGACAGTACAAGTATACGTGCTCCGAGCCTGGCCAGCAGATGATCCAAGAGGACATCCGCAACCTGGGGATCAACCGGGTGGTGGTGGCCTCCTGCACGCCCCGCATGCACGAGCCTACCTTTCAGCGCTTGCTGGCCGGAAGCGGACTCAATCCCTATTTCTTCGAGATGGCCAACATCCGCGAGCACGTTTCCTGGGTGATCCCCGACCCGGAGCTGGCCACGGAGAAGGCCAGGCGATTGGTGCGGGCGGCGGTGGCGCGGGTGACCTATCATGCCCCTCTGGTGCCGCGCACAGAGCCGGTCACGCAGGCGGCGCTGGTGGTGGGCGGCGGCATCGCTGGCATCCAGGCTGCCCTCTCCATCGGTGAGGCCGGCTACCCGGTCTACCTGGTGGAGCGGGAGCCGACCATCGGCGGCCACATGGCCCAACTAGACAAGACTTTCCCCACCCTCGACTGTAGCACCTGAATTCTCGGCCCCAAGATGATGGATGCCGGTCGGCATCCCAACATTACGCTCCTGAGCTACAGCGAGGTCGAGAACGTTTCGGGCTACGTGGGCAACTTCCAGGTGCAGGTGCGGCGCAAGCCTCGCTACGTGCTGGAAGACAAGTGCACCGCCTGCGGCCTGTGCCTGGATGTCTGTCCCATCTCGGTGGCGGACAAGTTCAACGAGGGGCTGGGCACCCACACAGCCATCTACCGTCCTTTCGCCCAGGCCATTCCCTCTGTATTCGTGATCAACAAGCGGGGCGTTGCCCCCTGTCGTGACGCCTGCCCCACTGACCAGCGGGCGCAAGGCTACATCGCGCTGATCCGCGAGGGCCGCTTCGCCGATGCCTACCGCGCCATCAAGGAGGACAACCCCTTCCCAGCGGTCTGTGGACGGGTGTGCAACCACGTGTGCGAGACGGCCTGTTCGCGGGGCAAGGTGGACGAGCCGGTCAGCATCATGCGGCTCAAACGCTTCGTGGCCGATTGGGCCTTTGAACATCCTGAGGAGGTGGCCGAGGCCTTCCGTCCCAGGATCGAGGCCGAAGAACGGCAACCAGTTTCCACGGGCAGGAAGGTGGCCATCATCGGCTCTGGTCCGGCTGGCCTGACCGTGGCCCAGGACCTTCGGCTCAAGGGGCACGAGGTGACGGTCTTCGAAGCGCTGCCGGTGGCTGGTGGCATGATGCGCGTGGGCATCCCGGAGTACCGCTTGCCCTACGATCTGCTACAACGCGAGATTGATGAGATCATTGACCTGGGCATTGACCTCAAGTTGAACACCCGTGTGAATGACGTGGTGGCGCTCAAGGATGAATACGACGCCGTCTTCGTGGGCATCGGTGCGCACGCCGGGATACCGCTCCGCGTCCCCGGCATTGGCCTGCCCCAGTCGTTGTCTGCCATTGATTTCTTGCGCGACGCCAACCTGGGTCGCCATCCCGACCTGATGGGCAAGAAGATCGTGGTGCTGGGCGGCGGCGACGTGGCGATGGACGCGGCCTGCACTGCGTTGCGCGTTGGCACCATGCAGGCCGATGAACGTGGCGGTGCTCCCCCGGAGGTGCGCATCGCCTACCGCCGCACCGAGGCGGAGATGCCCGCCAGGGAGGACGAGGTTCGCCAGGCCAAAGAGGATGGCGTGATCTTCGACTGGCTGGTCTCACCGGTGGAGGTAGTGGCCGACGAGGAGGGCAACGTCTGCGGGTTGGGCTGCGTTCGCATGGAGTTGGGCGAGCCTGACGAGAGTGGCCGGCGTCGCCCGATCCCCATCGAGGGATCGGAGTTCCTGTTGGGCGCCGACGTGGTCATATCGGCCATCGGTGGCCAACCAAATCTGGCGTGTATCCCTGACAGCATCGCGCGAACGCGCAGCGGATTGGTCACTGTGGGCGAGCACACGATGATGACCAGCGTGGGTGGCATCTTCGCCGCTGGCGACGCGGTTACAGGCATGGCCTTCGTGGTGGACGCCATCGGCGCCGGGCACAAGGCCGCGCGGGCCATGGACGCTTACATGCGGGGCGATCCGATGCCTGGGCCTGAACCTCAATTACCGGTAGCTGAGCTGAGCGAGGACGATATCGCTCACAAGTGGGCCGTTGGAGAGATCGTGGAGAACCTGCGTACCAGCGCCCCGGAAGTGCCGGCGGACCAGCGCATCCACAGCCTGTGCGAAGTCTGCGGCCCGATGACTGAGGAAGAGGCCATCGCCGAGGCGATGCGGTGCTTGCAGTGCGGTGTCTGTTCCGAGTGTAACCAGTGCGTTCACGTCTGCGGGCCGTTGGCCATTGACCACAACATGACCGAGGAGGTTGTGGACCTGAACGTGGGGGCCATCGTCGTCGCCACCGGCTTCGAGATGTGGGATCCCGCTCAGCTTCCCCAGTACTCTTACGGTCTGTCGCCCAACATCATCACCGGCCTGCAGTTCGAGCGGCTCACCAGCGCGGGCGGTCCCACTGCTGGCGAGATCCTCACCGCCGAGGGGAAGAAGCCGGAGCGGGTGGCCATCATCCACTGCGTGGGCAGCCGGGACGAGCACGCCCATCCGTACTGCTCCCGCTTCTGCTGCATGTATTCCCTCAAGCAGGCCCACCAGGTGCGGGATAAGACCGGGGCCGAGGTCTACGACTTCTACATGGACATGCGGGCCTTCGGCAAGGCCTACGAGGAGTTCTACGAGCGGGTGCAGGAGGAGGGCATCACCTTCATACGCGGTCGGGGTGCCGAGGTAGAGGTGCTGTCCGACGGAAAGCTGCGGGTCAAGGGGGAGGACGCCGACCTGGGGAAGCTGGTGGCGGCCGACGTGGATCTGGTGATCCTGGCTTCGGCCATCGAGCCGACCCACGACGTTCACCGGGTGGCTGCCCTCTTCGGATTGGGTCGCACGCCCGATGGCTTCTTCGCCGAGGCCCATCCCAAGCTGCGGCCGGTGGAGACCAACACCGCTGGCGTCTTCCTGGCCGGTTGCGCCCAGGGGCCGCGGGATGTACCGGACACGGTGGCCCACGCCGGAGCGGCGGCGTTGGAGGCGGTGGGTTTGTTCAACCGGGGAGAGGTCACTATCTCTCCCACCGTGGCCGTGGTGGAGGCCGTGAAGTGCGTGGGCTGCGGCGACTGTATTCTGGCTTGCCCCTACTCTGCCATTTCCCGCAACGGGGATGAGAAGGCGGAGGTCAACGCGGCTTTGTGCCAGGGCTGCGGCACCTGCGCTGCCACCTGCCCCGCTGGAGCCATCACCGCCCTGCACTTCACCGACCAGGAGATCGTGGCCCAGATTGATGGGCTGCTGGCAGCGCTGGCATGAGGCCCTCGCTGCTGCAGAAGGTCGGACGTTGGAGTGCGGACGCAAGTCCGCAAGGAGGAGGGTTATGTATACATTGGCCAGAGCGAGAACCAGACTAGAGGAAGTGTTTGAAAAAGGACAAGCGCAAGTCCTCGCCCAGGTGATCACCGATGCTTACTCTGAGCTTGTCAAGACTAGCGATTTTAACGAACTAAAAGAAATCGTCAGGGAGCTGGCGGAAGCGCAGAAACAAACTGAGCACAGACTGGATAGGCTCACGTCCACGGTAGAGGAGCTGGCGGAAGCGCAGAGGAGAACCGAAAACGAGCTCCACGAGTTGGTGCTGGATCACAAAGAGACCCGCCGACAACTCGGTGGCCTGGCGAGGACTGTAGGATACGGCCTTGAGAATCAGGCTTACAAAAACCTTCCTCGGCTCCTGGAGCGTGATTTCGGAATCGTTGTGACAGAGAGGCTGAGACGGCAGTGGGTGCAGGATAACACAGATGCAGAGATAGAAGTGAACATCGTCGGAGAAGGAATCAGTGAGGGGAAGAAGATAACGATAATAGGCGAGTGTAAGAGCCACCTGTCGAAGAACAAGGTGGATGATTTCATCCGCAAGAAGCTCAAGCGGTTGGAAGGTGTATTTGATGAGATATTCCCACTGGTCGTGACAGATATGACCAGCAGCTCCAGTGTGGAAGACTACGCTAAAGAGCAGGGGATAGCACTATACTATTCCTATGACTGGGAGTAGGTGCCCATAGCCCTTGTGCTGAGCTTGTCGAAGTGCTTGTGCTGAACTTGTCGAAGTGCTTGTACTGAGCTTGTCGAAGTGCTTGTACTGAGCTTGTCGAAGTGACGGAGAATTGCTGACATGAATGAATCTTTCGAACCACGAATTGTTGCGTTTTTGTGTAACTGGTGCTCCTATGCTGGGGCGGACAACGCAGGCATCGCTCGCATCCCCTCCCCGGCCAATATCCTCCCCATCCGCGTGATGTGTTCGGGGCGGGTGTCGCCAGAGATGATCCTGCGGGCCTTCCGCTCCGGCGCCGATGGGGTGTTGGTGCTGGGCTGTCACATCGGCGACTGCCACTACACCAGTGGTAACCACCGCACCGCCAAGCGCGTCCCACTGCTGCGCAACCTGCTGGGCTACGTCGGCATCAACCCTGATCGGCTGCGGCTGGACTGGGTGTCGTCGGCCGAGGCGCCGAAATTCGCCCAGGTGACGAAGGAATTTGTAGAGACGGTGCGGGCCCTGGGGCCGATGACGGAGGAGGTGGGGGAGTGAACTTGCCAGGGCCGGCGATGTTGGCTATAATCAGTCTATGTTAGCCAATCAAGGAGGGAGGAGAATGCCTGCGACGATCACGGCGACGGAGGCAAAAAATCGCTTCGGGGAAGTCATCCGCCGCGTTTATAAGAATGGTGAGACACTCATCGTCGAACGGGGTGGGTTGCCCGTGGTGGTTATCATGCCGGTGCACAATTATCAGGCAACCAACGAGCAGTATTTCGTCAGATTCTCCCGCCAGTTGGGCCGGGTGGCTGAAAGGCAGGGGATGACGGAGGAGCAGTTACTGCGGGAATTAGAGAAAGACAAACAGGCCGTATACCAGGAGGTCTACGGTGCCGAGATCGAGGCCTGATGTTCGGGTACTACTGGACGCCAATGTACTGCTTTCAGGCGTGGTCTTTCCCCGCTGGCCCTGGGAAATCTTGCGGCACGCCGTGCGGGGTGACTTTCAGTTGGTACTCTGTCCCTATGTGATCCGCCAGGCCCGTCGGCGGATTGCCCAGCGATTCCCGGGGTTCCTGGCCGCGTTCGACGAATTCCTGATTCGCTGCCCGTATGAGTTGGTGCCAGACCCCTCTCCTGAAGATGTCCAGAACCACAGCGGCCTGGTGCGGGATGTGACGGATGTGCCGGTGGCGCTGGCTGCGATTCGGGCGAGTGTGGATTATCTGGTGAGTGAGGACAAAGACCTGACCGATGTGGATGAGACAACGGCGGAATTGCGCCGGTACATCTGCCCTCTGATTTCAGGTACCTTCCTGCGCCAAGTGATGGACTGGAGCCATGAGGAGCTAGAGGCAGTGCGAGGGCGCACGTGGAACGAGGTAGAGGGGTGAGTCAATCAATGGTTGAGAGGGGATAAGGAATGACTGGACCAGACGCTTTGTTGGAGGAACTTCGCGCCCACGTGGCGGATAAACTTAAAGAACTGGACGGCGTGGTGGGGTTGAGGCGAACGGCAGAGGGCACGGCTCCCTACCTCTTCCAGGATGGGGACGACCTCTCTCAATTGGAGTTAGCCCCCCGCTACCCATTGGCCTCCGTCGTTTCCCTGTTGCAGAAGCGGTACCCAGAGACCCGTTTTGGCATCGTGGTCCGAGGATGCGACGCTCGCGCGCTGGTGGAGATGGCCAAGCGGGAACAGGTGGACCCCGACCGATTGTACCTCCTGGGGGTAGCCTGCACCGCCGAGGAGGCCGAGGAGTGTCACTGCGCCGACCCCGCACCCGATCCGGCCCCCTGGCCCCAGGTAGAGGTGATCGGCACGCCAGTTGAGGACGCGCCGCTGAACCCCATGGTCACCGAGTACGAGGGGATGTCACTGGAGGAGCGGCAGGCGTTCTGGCAGCAGCAATTCCTCAAGTGCATCAAGTGCTACGGCTGCCGCAACATCTGCCCGGAGTGCTTCTGTGAGGCCTGCGCCCTGGAGGATCCGCTATGGGTGGAGCGGGGAGTGCTGGCTCCGCCCTTCCCCATGTACCACCTCATCCGGGCGATGCACATGAGCGGCCGCTGCGTGGCCTGTCGCCAGTGCGAGCTGACCTGCCCGGCCCACATCCCGCTGACCGTCCTCTACGACCTGATCCGGCGGGACGTGGGGGACCTGCTGGGATACGTGCCAGGGGCAGATATCGCCGTCGCACCGCCGCTTTCGCTCACGTTGGAGGACGCGCCGCTGCGGCACATGAGTGATAGTCAATGATGGCAGTGATGGAGGAGTGATATGTCCACAGTGACTACACACGCATCCCAACAGGTAGCAAACCTGAGTATAGCGGAGTTAGAATCGCTGATCCGCCGCATTGTGCGCGATGAGATCGAGAGTGCGTTTGCTGGATTGGGCCTCTATGAGGGACCGACTGTCATCGAGCCAGGGTCGCCGCTCCATGAGGATTTGAAAGATATTGCACAGCGGGCGCAGGAAGGGCGACTCAAATTCTACACTTATGAAGAGGTATTCGGCGAATGAGCCGCTACCAACCTGCGTTCGAGGACCGCTTTGTACGCAACCAGCGACGATATCGCAGCCTGCAGAAGCAAATTCAGCATCACGTGGATCAAATACTGGATGACCCCTACACAGGCGCGGAGCGGTTAGGTCAGATACCTGGCGGGCTGGATTTGCGCGGTTGCCGCAGCGTGCGCGTGACGCGCAACTTTCGCATCCTGTTTGTGATCTGCGAGGAGTGCCGTCAAGTGTCTGAGTGTCAATTCTGCTTCTGCGAGGGATTGCCGGAT
>CAZQDO010000105.1:0-14489 GCA_964592085.1 uncultured Anaerolineae bacterium
CTGCAACCCTGCTACGTCGGAGATCTTCGGCTACAGCCATGAGGAGATCCTGGGGCGGACGACCGCTTTCCTGTACGTTGACCAGATGGCACTGGAGGAGTTCAGGCAGCGTCTGTATCTTGCCGTGGAAGAGAAAGGCTTCCTTTTCCTGCCTGAGTTCAGCATGAAGCGCAAAGATGGAACGGTGTTCCCCACCGAACACAGCGTGATGCCCCTCGAAGACGAACACGGCCAGCGTATCGGTTGGGTGAGCGTGGTGCAGGACATCACCGAGCGCAAGCGGGCGGAGGAGGCAATTGTCCGCGCCAAAAAGGAGTGGGAGAGGACGTTCGACGCAGTGCCGGACCTCATCATGATCTTGGACGATCAGTTCAAAATCGTGCGGGCCAACAAGGCCATGGCTGAGGGACTGGGCACAACGCCGCAAGAGGCAGTAGGGCTGACCTGCTACGAATCTGTCCACGGGGAGGGAGAACCACCCTTGTTTTGCCCGCATGCTATGCTGTTGGCCGACGGCCAGGAGCACACAGTGGAGATTCACGTGGAGCGACTGAGTGGTGATTTCCTCGTAACCGCTTCTCCTCTACACGACGCCGAAGGCCGGCCAATCGGCAGTGTCCACGTCGCTCGCGACATCACCGACCGCAAGCAGGCAGAGGAGGAGATCCGAACGCTCAACCAGTTCCTGGATAGTGTTATTGATAATGCCAATGTCTGGCTGGATGTGCTCGACGAGAAGGCTAATGTCGTGATCTGGAACAAGGCCGCGGAAGAGATCAGCGGCTACTCCCGGCAAGAGGTCGTGGGGCACGGCAAGATATGGGAGTGGCTGTACCCAGATGAGGCATATCGAAACAACATCGTTGCAGAAGCCATGGCCATCATTGATGAGGCGGGAGAGGAACAAGGTTCTGAGACGACCATCCGGCGCAAAGACGGCCAAA
This sequence comes from uncultured Anaerolineae bacterium, assembly GCA_964592085.1. Lineage (GTDB taxonomy): Bacteria > Chloroflexota > Anaerolineae > VGOG01 > VGOG01 > CAZQDO01. The sequence goes on from CAZQDO010000105.1 coordinate 945, forward strand.
CCAGGGTTATCTCTTGGAACTCGCGAAACTTGGTGGATGAAAAGGGCAATCCGATGGGCTCCATCGCCCTCGGCCACGATGTCACCGAGCGCAAGCGGGCGGAGGAGGCGCTGCGGGAGAGCGAAGAACGCTACCGCCGTCTGGTCGAATCCAGCGGCGACATGATTTTCAGTGTGGACCACACTGGTGTTTTCACGACAGTCGGTGGCGCCCGCCTCAGCGAATTCGGTCTCAGGCCAGAGGATGTCGCAGGGCGGTCATTGTACGACCTTTTCCCCGTGGACGAGGCCAGACACTACCACGAGAGACAGCTAGAGGTGTTCGAGAGCGGTGAGGCGATTACCTACGAACAGACTTTCGAGTTTGCTGGCGCGACCAAGACCGACCTGGTCACGGTTTATCCTATCAAGAACGAGTCTGGGGCGGTCGAGTTGGTTGGGGTGATCTGTCGCGACATCACCGAGCGCAAGCGGGTGGAGGAGGCGTTAAGAGAATCCGAGGAAAAGTTTAGGACTATATTTGAATCGGTTCCCTTGTCCATGATTGTGATTGATAAGGATGGAATAATGGTAGAAGTCAATCCGCATCAAGTAGATCGTATTGCTGAGGGGATAACGCCCAGGGAAGGCTACATCGGGAGGAGCCTCATAACACACCCAACTATTGTGAATGCTGGTCTTTCTGATACTTATAGAAGACTCCTCAAAGGAGAGCTTTTTGATTTAAAGGATGTGTATTTCCCTTCTATACAGCGGGGGACCGAGGGCTATTATTTCAACATAAAGGGGGTACCGCTTTTCAAAGAGGGTGAAATCATTGGGGCCATCACGGTACATGAAGAGATTACCGAGCGCAAGCGGGCGGAGGAGACACTTCGGGAGTCGGAAGAGAAATATCGCGCCCTGAGCGAGAACTCTCCAGTTGGGATCTTTATCTCCGATGAGGAAAGATTCATCTATGTGAACCAGCATCTTTGTGAGATCGCCGGTTTCTCCAGGGATGAACTTCTGAACATGTCGGACCGGATGGAGGTGCTTTTCCTGCCGGAGGAGTGGGATCGGCTGCTGACTTATGTCCGGAGTAGTCTCAATGGTGGCCCAGCCCCGGCCCATTACGAAGCTCGCGGTATTCGTAAAGACGGAGAGGAGCTTTTGCTCAAGTTCACAGTGTCCCCCATTGTCCTTTCGGGCAGGAGCGTGTTACAGGGAACTGTCGAAGACATCACCGAGCGCAAGCGGGCGGAGGAGGAGGTTGAGCGGCGAAATAGAGAGTTGGCAACCCTGCTAGATGTGAGCCAGCGACTTACTAGGCAGCTTGACCTGAATGAATTGCTGAGCGCCATCGCCCACTCCATCGTGGACACGCTGCCGTCCGCTGAGACCGCATCGCTATGGCTGTACGACGAACAACGAAATGAGATCGTCGTCCGCGCCTGGGCCGGGCACGACGACGAGGCCATCGCCGGCCTGGTCGTATCACCGGATACCAGTCTGGCGGGTTTGGTGTACCGTACGGGCCAGTCGCTGGTTGTGGACGACGTCGCCAACGAGCCCGCCTTTGAATTCTTGGGCCGCCCGGCTCTGGATGCCGTGCGCTCGGTGCTCGGCGTGCCACTACTGGTTGAGGGCCAGACCATCGGTGCCCTTTTTGCAGATAACTTCTCGCGCCAGCGAGCCTTTGACGAGAGTGATAGGCGTTTGCTCCAGTTGCTTGCGGGCCAGGCTGCCGTCGCCATCCGCAACGCGCGCCTCTACGAGCAGGCTCAACAAGACGCGGAGACCAGGACCATGCTGCTACAAGAGGTCAACCATCGCGTCAAGAACAACCTCACCGCTATCACTGGCTTTCTCTTCGCCGAACAACGCTTCGCCAGGACGGAGGATCAGCCCGTGTATATGGCCATCATCCAAAACCTGATGAGCCGTGTAGGAGGGATGGCTGCGGTGCATGGCCTGCTCTCCTCCTCTGAGTGGGCGCCGGTACTGCTGAGCAACCTGGCCGGCAAGGTCATCCGCTCCTCCATACAGATGCGCCCCCACCACAAACAGATCCTCATAGACGTGCCTCTCTCGCCACTCCGGGTGACGCCCAGGCAGGCCAATAGTTTGGCGATCATAATCACTGAGCTGGCGACCAATGCTGTGAAGCACGCCCTGGCTGATCGTCAGGCAGTGCACATCAGCGCTGGCATCGCTGTGGAGGATGACGCCACTGTGTTTGAGTTTCGAGACGATGGACCGGGCTATCCAGAGGAGATATTGAAGTTGGAGAGGTACGGTGTAGGGTTGTACCTGATACAGGCTGCGATGGATGACCTGCAAGGGGAATTGGAGCTACGCAATGACCAGGGCGCGATCGCCACCATTCGATTCAAGAGAGAGGCTGGATGAGACAGCGTCCTTGAAGTGAGAGGTGCAAAGGATGGACGCACAAGAGAGAACCCAGGTATTGATTGTTGAGGATGAAGCTCTGGTCGGCCAAACGATCCAGGAGCTATTGGAAGCGTTGGGCTATGCCGTGGTCGGCAGGGCCGTCAATGGTCGGCAAGCAGTGGAGATGACGCAGTCTCTGCAGCCCGACGTCGTCCTTATGGACATTGGGTTGCCCGACATAGACGGCGTGGAAGCCACGCGTTGCATCAACCAATCCTGCCCCACGCCAGTGGTGGTGCTGACAGCCTATGAGATACCGGAGTTGGTTGAGCAGGCCACGGCGGCAGGGGCGGTAGCATACCTGGTCAAACCGGCCGACGTGCAAGAGATAGAACGGGCCATCACCGTTGCCATTGCCCGTTTCGACGACTTGATGGCATTGCGTCGTCTGAACGCCGAACTGCAAGCCCAGATTGCCGAGCGCAAGCGGGCAGAGGAGGCATTGCGGGAATCTGAAGAGAAATATCGCCTGTTAGTGGAAAATGCCACAGTGACCATTGTTGTGGCTCAAGATGGGATGCTCAAGTTTTTCAACCCTGAGGCAATGCAGATCACGGGTTATTCACAAGAAGAACTGGCCTCCAATTCCTTTCTGGAGCTTATTCACCCCGATGACCAAGAGGTAACAGTAGGGTACTATCTAAGGTTTCTCCAAGGCGAGGAAACTCCCCCAATGTATGCTTTCAGGATCATTGACAAGCAAGGGAACATCAGGTGGCTGGAGAGCAACGCAGTCTTGATCACCTGGGAGGGCAGACCTGCTACATTGAATTTCATAAGCGACGTCACCGAGCGCAAGCAGGCGGAGGAGGCGCTGCGCGCGAGCGAAAGACGTTTCCGGGCGTTGACCGAGAACAGTGCAGACGGCATCGCCCTGCTTGATGCCGAAGGCGCCATTTGCTACGAAAGCCCGGCGAGCCTCCAGACGTTGGGGTACTCCGTCGGTGAGCTGGTTGGCACGAATGTGCTTACATTGATCTATCCCGATGACATACAGAGCGTCTCACAACTTCTGTCCGCGCTGGTTGAAAAACCAGGAACCCCCATGACCATCCAGTTCCGTTTTCGCCACAAGGAGGGCACGTGGTGCTGGCTAGAGGCCACCGGTAATAACCTGCTGGCTGAGCCGTCGGTGCAGGCAATCGTCGTCAATTACCGTGAGATCTCCGAGCGCAAACAAGCGGCGGAAGCACTGCAGGAGAGCGAGGAGAAGCATCGGATCCTGTTCGAGACCATGACACAGGGAGTTGTTTACCAGAACGCCGATGGAGCTATCTTCTCGGTGAACCCGGCTGCTGAGCGGATTCTGGGCCTGACTCTTGACCAGATGCAGGGAAGGACCTCCATGGATCCCCGCTGGAAGGCCCTCCATGAGGATGGGTCGGATTTCTCAGGGGATACCCATCCCGCAATGATCGCCCTGGCTACAGGGAAGGCTGTCCATGACGTCGTCATGGGCGTTTTCAATCCTGAGTTGGAAGACTACGTGTGGATAAACATTAACGCTGAGCCCCAGTTCAGGCCGAGAGAAACAGTACCATACCAGGTCTACACGACCTTCGAGGACATCACCAAGCGCAAGCAGGCGGAGAAGGCGTTGCAGCGCTCGTTGGAGGAGACGGCCCGCAGTCAACGTTTACTGCTGGCCCTCAGTCAGGCAGCCCAGGCCGTGCAGCGTGCCCACACACCCGATGAGGTGTACCAAGCCATCGGGGACGAGGTGGCTAAGCTGGGCTACCATGTCGTGGTCTTCACTCTAACCGATGACCGGGAGCACCTGATGATTTCCCATCTGACCTTCGAGCCGACCCTATTACAGGTGGTCGAAAAGCTGGGGAGTGTCTTGGCCATGGACTACCTCTTTCCGATGGAGGCTGGTGGCTTCTACGATCAGTTGATGAGGGAGGGGCGCACCATCTTTCTTCCACAAGTATTGGCGCCATTGATTGAGATGCTGCCCAGGGCAGTCCGCCCGTTGGCAGGACAGATACTGGGAGTACTGGGTATAGAGCAAGCCATCTACGCCCCGTTGACGGTGGGCGGTGAACCATACAGCGTCCTGTTCGTTACCGGCGCTGACCTGACCGAGGCCGACGCGCCGGCCGTGGCCGCCTTCGCTAACCAGGCCGCTATCGCCCTGGATAACGCCCGGCTGCTCGAGGCGGAACGCGAACAGCGGGAACTGGCCGAAGCGCTGGGAGAGGCAGCCGCTGCCGTCAGCAGGACACTGGATCTCGACGAGGTACTGGACCACATCCTGGAGCAGACGCAACGGGTTGTCGCTGGGGATGCCTTCAGTGTCATATTGATCTCGGATGGGGAGGCTCGTGTGGCCCGATGGCGAGGGTACGAGCTGCCGGGAGAGGAGACACAACGCTTGCGTCCTGAGATTCCCATGGCCAGGTACCCTAGTTTGATGAAGATGGTGCAGACGGGGGATCCCGTCATTGTGTCCGACACGTCGCTCGACCCCGACTGGATCCCGACGGAGATCGACTGGCAGTGGCGGCGGTCCTACGTCGGCGCTCCCATACAGTTGGGTGGCGTGACAGTAGGTTTCCTGGGCGTGAGTGGCGCTCGGCCGGGTCAGTTCGGCCCAAAAGATGGCCGTCGGCTGGAGGCCTTTGCAAGCCACACTGCTGCCGCCATCGAGAACGCCCGGTTGTTCGAGGCCGAACGCACCACTCGCGAGCAGTTGCGCGATCTGACCAACTACCTGCAAAAGGCACGTGAGGAAGAGCGCGCCCACATCTCGCGGGAGATCCACGATGAATTCGGCCAGGCACTAACGGCGCTGAAAATGGACCTGTCGTGGCTGATCAGGCGATTGCCCGCAGATGAGCCCAGCCTGGCAGGAAAGGCCAACACCATGTCGGACCTGATTGACGATACCATGCGGAAGGTGCGGCACGTAGCCACCGAACTGCGCCCCGGATTGCTGGATGACCTGGGGCTGGCGGCGGCGATTGAATGGCAGACCCAGGAGTTCGCCGAACGGACCGAGATTGACTGCGAGTTGTATGTGAGCCAGGCGGAGATCACCCTGGATCGCGATCTTGCCACCGCCATCTTCCGCATCTTACAGGAGACCCTGACCAACGTTGCCCGTCATGCCGAGGCAACCGAAGTCCGTGTGGAGTTGCAGGTCGGACCAGACGAGCTGGCGTTGGTCATACGCGACAATGGCAGGGGCATTACCGAAAGCCACGCTTCCGATCCCGCGTCCCTGGGGCTGATCGGGATGCGGGAACGTGCCCGTTCGTGGGGCGGAGACGTCACGTTTGAGGGCGTTCCGGGGCAGGGGACGACCGTTACGGTGCGTATGCCTCGACTGAATCCAGAGGAGAGTCGGAAATGATTCGAGTGTTGATAGCCGATGACCACGCCGTAGTCCGCCGGGGGATGCTGCAGATCCTGGAAGAGGCCCCCGATATGGTCTCTGCTGGCGAAGCCGGCACCGGCCGTGAAGTGCTGCAGGCGATGCGAAAGCATGACTGCGATGTGCTGGTGCTCGACATCAGCATGCCGAATGGCAGTGGCTTGGAGGTGTTGAAACAACTGCAGACGCTCAAGCCGGATCTGCGCGTCTTGATCCTCAGCGTGTATCCTGAGAAGCAGTACGCGCTTCGGGCCCTGAAGGCTGGAGCCGCCGGATACTTGACCAAAGAGAGCGCGCCGGAAGAGTTGATCGCTGCCATTCGCCAGGTTGCCAGCGGTGGGCGATACATCACCCAGTCGTTGGCCGAGAAGCTGGCCTCCGAGTTGGGGAGCGAGGTGAAAAAAGAACCCCACGACACGCTATCGGATCGCGAACACCAGGTGATGACCATGCTGGCGGCAGGGAAATCTGTTACCGAGATCGCCGTGGAACTGTCGCTCAGCGTCAAGACCGTCAGCACCTATCGGGCCCGCGTTCTCAAGAAACTGTGTCTGAGCAGCACCGCTGAAATCATACGTTATGCCATTGAGCGGGGGTTGACTCCATAAATTGAAGAAACCAGGTTGTTAGCTCCGAAGACGCGACCTCTTGCTGCACAGGGAGTCTCCAGAGCAGCGGTTTGTCTGTTCGAGCGTGCAAAAACCTGGTTTCTCTCTGCCCCAAGACCTGGCAGGTTGTCTGAAAACCTGCCAGGTCTTTTTTGTAGGACAAACACCTACAGGGTTTTGAGAAAAAGTCCTACAAGCAAATGAGGGTTTATCCGACAGACAGTGGAGCGATTTTCTGATATAATGGTGTTGGGTAAAGGACTCTGCTTGGCTAGATTACCAAATCTGGGGGCAGTGGATTCGTGCCCCGTTTTGGGGTAGGTACGGAGGAAGAACGATGTTGAAGGTTGTGATTGCAGATGATTCAGCTTTGGTGCGCGAACGCCTGGCTGCGATGGTCTCCGATCTCGAGAGTGTGGAAATGGTTGGGCAGGCCGGCAATGCACCCGAAGCGCTTGATATTGTCGAACGATTGAAGCCCGATGTAGTGATTTTGGACATTCGCATGCCTGAGGGTAATGGCATCCAGGTTCTGGAGGTGATTAAGGCGGATGAAGAATCGCCGGTGGTCATTATGCTTACCGCGTTTCCCTACCCGCAATATCGCCAGAAGTGTCTGGAAGCGGGGGCGGATTACTTCTTCGACAAGGCCACCGAGTTCGACTTTGTTCCCGCAGTGCTCAAGCAGTTGCAGGCGAGAGCCAGTAGGGTCTCGTAGTCAGCTCCGGTCCGGAGTCATAATCACAGTGTCTGATGAAGGAGGTCAGCAGATGAGAGACAACACAGAACAAAGGCTCGTGATTGGAGAGAAGTTCAGAGTCTGGTGGGATGACAGAGAAGGCATCATTCGAAGCGAGTCCAGGGGAGATTTCGAAGAAGGAGATGCCAGGAGACAAATCGCAGAAATTCATAGAATTGCTGAAAGTAAGCCCGGAAGAGCCTTAGTACTAAATGATATGACTGAAGCTGGCAAAGCCTCATCTGGAGCCAGAAAAGTCTATGCTCAAATGCTAAACTCTGAGGAAATTGCCAAGCATGCCTTTGTGGGTATGCGAACGCTCACAAGAGTCATCGTCGCATTTCTGCTAGGAGCTTCAGGGGCGGGGAACGCCATGTTTTTCGCCACTGAAAAAGAGGCCATAAAGTGGCTCAAAGCAGACGGGTCGGACCGTTGAAAGAGTCTCAGTAGATGAAGATTATCAGCAGCGGCGGCTCCCCCGCCTGTCCTGAGCTTGTCGAAGGGCCGCTGAAATGCGGGCATGGGATCCCGCTTTGCTTCAGAATTTCCATTTGCTGATTCTGCCAAAAAGAGGGAGGTAATGAATGACGGGGCAAGAGAGATTCAGAATCTGGTGGGATGAGGAAGAAAAGATTGTCAGAGGTCGTGCATTTGGTGTGCTTGATGAGGAGGTGGCAGAAAGAATCAAGCAAGAAACCACGAGAATGGCGGAGGAGCATGGGGACAACATAGATTGGCTCGTTGACCTGAGTCAGATGACGACAGCGACGTCCGGGGCAAGGAAGATCATGGCCGAGGTATCAAGGCATCCGAGCATCAACAAGTACGCCTTTGTTGGTGCGTCCATCTTCGTACGAACAGTAGCCAACTTCGTTTTGGCGGCAGCCAGTCAGAAAAATGCCAAACATTTTGCTACTGAGGAGGAAGCCTTCAGGTGGCTGAAAGGAGAATGAGAACCATGCAGTCCGATCAAGAACTAAAGCAAGCGTATGAGGTGTTTGTAGATGACGAGGGCATTCTCAGTCTGGTTACTCTGGGGGCGGTTGAAGAATCCGAGGCGAGTACCCGCCAGGCAGAATTGATACGGGAAGACGTGATGAGGATATTGGATCAGGACCCTCACAAAGAATACGACATGATCGTCAATCTGTCGCCTGTAGGGACAATGGGAGGAAGCGTGTTAGCCAGGACAATGGCTGGCTTTTTCCTTCGTGCAGCCGGCAAGGGCGAAAACATGAGATGGTTTGCCGATAGAGAAGATGCCGTTAAGTGGCTAAAGGAAGGTGGGTGAAATGACCAAATCGGAATTGGAGCAGTACAGAGAGTATGTTGTCGCTCAACTGAACGAGTTGTCCCCATTGCTCCAAAGCTATGCCCTGGGCGATTTCTCTGAAAGCATCGAAATCCCAGAACAAGAGGACGAGTTTACCGAGTTGTTTGTGGGATTAAGCTTGATGGTTGACGACATCAAGGAGATGATTCGAGAGAGGGAAGACACCATTAACAGACTCAGGCAGGCGGAAGCGGCGCTGCGAGCCAGTGAGCAGCGGCTGTCTATCACGCTGAGGAGCATTGGCGATGCGGTGATCGCCACGGATGCTCAGGAGCTTGTGACCCTCATGAATCCTATAGCCGAGGATTTGACCGGCTGGAACGAAGCCGAGGCTGTGGGCCAGCCCCTGGAGGACGTTTTCCACATCATCAACGAGCAAACAGGAGAACGAGTGGAGAGCCCTGTGGTCAAGGTGTTGCGAGAAGGCGTCATCGTAGGCTTAGCTAATCATACTGCGTTGATCGCGAAAGATGGGACGAAGCGGCCTATCGCCGACAGCGGGGCGCCCATGAGAGATGAGGGGGGGAGCATCATTGGCACAGTGCTGGTCTTCCGCGACATCACCGAGAGTAGACAGGCGCAGGAGGCGCTGCAGGAAAGCGAAGATAAATACCGCTCCTTGGTGGAGAACGCTCCCGATCTCATCATGAATGTTGATAGAGAGGGCACGATACAGTTCGCGAACCGCAGGCCCTCGGTATTGGCCGTGGATGACGTTGTTGGGAGACATTTCTTGGACTTCATGCCTGAAGAATACCACGACATGGTGCAGAGAATCCACAAACGCGTTTTCGAGACGGGAAAAGCAGAGAGCTACGAGACTTTTGGTAGGGTCTCGGGCCAGTGGTACAGCACCCATGTTGGTGGCGTTCTGAGAGAGGGTGAGACTGTTGGATTGACACTGATCACTCGAAACATCACTGACCGCAAGCAGGTGGAGGAATCGCTGCGGCATCAGTGGGAGCGATTTCTGGCCATGATCAGCAACTTCCCCGAAGTCCTGTATGTCGTCGATCCTGAAACCTACGAAGTCCTATTCGTGAACAAGGTTCTCGCAGAAGCGTTAGGAAGCGACCCCATTGGAAAGCTCTGTTATCAGGCGTTTCAGGGGTTCGATGCGCCCTGCGATTTCTGTACCAACGAGATCATTCTGAGGGAAAGGAAGCCCTACACGTGGGAGTATCACAACCCAATCATCAATAGGGACTACCTGATAACGGATCAGATCATCAGGTGGCCAGATGGTCGAGATGTTCGATTTGAGATAGCTATTGACATCACCGAGCGTAGGCGAGCGGAAGAGGCACTGCGCGAGCGCAGTGAGGCTCTGGAGCGCAGCAACAAAGAACTGGAACAGTTCGCCTACATCGCCTCCCACGACCTGCAAGAGCCGCTGCGCATGGTGTCGAGCTACACCCAGTTGTTGGAGAGGCGTTATAAAGACCAGCTTGATGCCGACGCCCACGACTTCATCCACTTCGCTGTGGATGGTGCCAATCGCATGCAGCGTCTGATTAACGATCTGCTGGCCTATTCGCGAGTGGGCACGCGGGGCAAGCCTTTCGAGAAAACCTACGGCGAGGTGGTCATTGACCAGGCTCTGGACAACCTGAGAACGGCTATCGAGGGGAGTGGGGCGGTGATCACCCACGACCCCTTGCCGACGGTGATGGCCGACGAAGCGCAACTGCTGCAATTGTTTCAAAACCTGATAGGCAATGCCATCAAGTTTCGCGGTGATCAGCTACCACAGGTTCACGTGGGGGTGGAACGTAGAGGTGGCGAGTGGCAGTTCTCGGTGCACGACAATGGCATCGGCATAGATCCGCAGTACTACGAGCGCATCTTCGTCATCTTTCAACGTCTGCACAGCAAAGAAGAGTACCCTGGCACGGGTATTGGCCTGGCTGTCTGCAAAAAAATCGTTGAGCGTCACGGCGGAACTATCTGGGTGGAGTCGCAGCCTGGAGAAGGCTCGACGTTTTACTTCACAATACCAGTGATCAGTGGACAGTAATCAGTGGTCAGTGATTGGCCACTGAAGAGTTCTCCCGGAAAGTGCTCGAAGCCCCGTCCCCGGGGCGGCTTTCGTAGCACAACTACGCTGGCGACACCCCCGAGACCTGTCCTGAGCTTGTCGAAGGGACGGGGGCTGGGAGCGTCTTCAAAGACTTTCCGAGAAAGGTCTGAAAACTAAGGAGACCCAAAAAGTATGAGTGAACAAATGTTAGGCAACCCTGTTGAGATCCTACTCGTAGAGGATAATCCTGGCGATGTACGGTTGGCAAAGGAGGCCCTCAGGGATGCCAAAGTGCGCAACAACCTGCACGTGACCGAGGATGGCGTGGAGGCCCTGGCCTTCCTGCGCCGCGAAGGTAAGTATACCGACGCACCTTATCCAGACCTCATCTTGCTCGACCTGAACCTGCCGAAGAAGGATGGGCGCGAGGTCCTGGCGGAGGTCAAGAAGGATGAGAACCTGAGACGTATTCCGGTGGTGATTCTGACCATGTCGAAGGCAGAGGAGGATATTCTGAGGACCTACGATCTGCACGCCAATTGTTACATCACCAAGCCGGTTGACCTGGATCAGTTCATCAAAGTGGTGAAGTCCATTGAAGACTTCTGGTTCAGCATCGTTAAGTTGCCGCCGGACGGGATGAAGCGCTGAGATGAACGACAAGCCCATCAAGGTCCTGCTGATCGAAGACAACCCAGGGGATGCCCGGCTGATCCGGGAAACGCTGGCCGAAGTGAGGGCGGCTCGCTTTGATTTGGAGTGTGTAGGCCGCCTTTCTACCGGGCTGGAGTGCCTGACCGCCGGAGGCGTTGACGTGGTCCTGCTGGATCTTGGCTTGCCCGACAGCCTGGGTTTTGACACCTTCACCAGGGTGCATACTCGAGCTCCCAAAGTGCCCATCTTGCTGTTGACTGGTCTTGACGATGAGGCACTGGGAGTCAAGGCGGTGCGGGAGGGTGCGCAGGATTATCTGGTTAAAGGGCAGGTAACTGGCAATCTACTGGTGCGTACCATGAAGCATGCCATCGAGCGCAAGCGGGCAGAGGAGGAGATACGGCGGCGGACAGCCCAGTTGGAGGCCCTGCGAGAGGTGGGCCTGGAGCTTACAGCTCAATTGGACCTGGATACGCTCCTGCGGTCCATTGTCTCGCGAGCCATTGAGTTGCTGGGAGGAACCTCGGGCGGACTTTACCTCCATCGGCCAGAGCAGGACGTGCTGGAGTGGGCCGTGGCCATCGGCCCCAACCTGCCGCCGATTGGGGCTGTCCTCCACTGGGGCGAGGGCCTCTCCGGCAGAGTTTGGATGACTGGTGAGTCCTTCTTCGTGAACGATTACCGGCAATGGGAGGGGCAGGCGGCCATCTATGAAGCGTATCCCTTCAGAGCTACGGTGGGGGTGCCGATCCGCTGGGGAAGGGAGTTCCTGGGGGTGCTGAACGTCCTGGCCGATCCTCCGCGTACTTTCTCCTCTGCCGATGCCGAATTGCTGAATCTGTTGGCCACCCAGGCCGCCATCGCCATCGAGAACGCACGGCTGTACGAGCAAGCGCGCCAGGAGATCGCCGAGCGCAAACGGGCAGAGGAAACCATCAGGCAAATGGCTTATCACGACCCCCTGACCGGCCTGCCGAACCGGCGGCTGTTCCATGATCGTCTCGAGCTGGAGATGGCCCACGCCCGCCGCAACGGGCACAAACTGGGGGTGATGTTGCTCGACCTGGATCACTTTAAAGAGGTCAACGATACTCTGGGACACAGCATGGGGGACCAGTTGCTGCAGGCCGTCAGCGAGCGACTGAGAAGCCTTTTGCGCAAGAGCGATACCGTTTCCCGCTTAGGAGGTGACGAGTTCATCCTGATACTACCGGAGATTGTTCGATGGGAAGACGCTGCCGGTGTCGCCACAAAGATTCTGGAAGCCCTCCGAGATCCAGTAGAGTTTGATGGTCACGAAATCCGCATCACCACCAGCGTTGGGATTGCCTTGTATCCTGATGACGGTGAAGATGGGGACGCCTTGATGAAGAGTGCCGACATCGCCATGTACCGTGTCAAGGATCAGGGCCGGGACAACTACCAACTCTACAGCCTGGCTGTGAAGGCTGAAGCTTCGGAGTGATTGAATGAGAGATGTGGGTTCGTAGTTGCCATGGTTCGACCTCGCTCACCACAGGCTTCAGTGGCTTTTGCCCCGCCACCAACGGTTAAGGCCAAACTAGTTTGGCTCGTCGTCACTACGAACCAAAAACGTCAGTGCCCAGAACAAAACCTATCAGGAGGTAAAATGACAGAAGACCAGGAGAAAACGAGAGAGCAACTCGTAAAAGAATTGGCGGAGTGTCGCCAGCGGATTGCTGAGCTGGAAGTGTCAGAAAGTGCATTGAATACCATACAGGAGCCATTCTATGTATTTGACCTGGAAGGCAGATTCTTGCAGTGGAACAAGGTGTTTAGTGAGGTTACCGGCTACAGCCGGGACGAGATATCCTCAATGAAGCCGGCCGACTTCTTTTCAGGAGAAGACATCCAGCGGGTGGCAGCAGCCATTGAGGTAGCGGTGAAAGAGGGACATGCCTGCGCGGAGGCCTCATTCGCCACCAAGGACGGAAGGCATATCCCTTACGAATTCACCGGTGCGTTGCTCAAGGATCCTGAGGGGAACCCAGTAGGTATCTGCGGGATAGGCAGAGACATCACCGAGCGCAGACGGGCGGAGGAAGCATTGCGTGAGAGCGAGGAAAGGTTTCGGCGGCTGTCTGAAGCCTCCTTTGAGGGGATACTGATCCACGAGAAAGCCAAGATCATCGAGGCAAACCAGGCGTTTGCGACGATGCTTGGATATGAACTCCCTGAGATCATTGGGATGGACGGTATGGAACTTATCGTGCCAGAATCTCGCGATCTGGTGGCCGAGAACATTGCGTCGGGGTATGAAAAGCCTTATGAAGCGATGATGCTGAGAAAAGATGGGACGACCTTTCCAGCGGAAATCCTCGGCAAAGTCATGCTCTACCAGGGGCGTACAGTCAGGGTC
>CAZQDO010000106.1:0-14488 GCA_964592085.1 uncultured Anaerolineae bacterium
CGCGCTGGGTCTGGTACGCCGCCGGCTTGATAGGTCTCACAGCCACTGGCGCCTTCGCTCTACTGCAACGCCGGGTTGGAAGCCCCGACGAGAAGGGCGCCAAAGTGACGGAATCCGTTGCTTAACAGCCCAGCCGACGGTAGTCCCCCTCTTGGGTGTTGTCGGCTCATTTGCTCCGGCGGGATTTGGCAATCCCGCCGCCACGCCGTGGATCTGGCGATCCAGCGGGAGCGGAATAGCACAAGTGGAAACTGGTAGACCAGCAACACCTAACAGAGGGACCACCCAGCCGCCAAGGGGCTAGATTGCTACTTGAAAACGATACCGCGTTACGTTATGAAAAGCCACCTCGTCAGACGAACGGGGTGGCTTTTCGGTTTTGCAAATCAGCGGAACTCTAGGGGGCTGTGCAACGTCTTATAAGCAGAAATGGGGAACGAGTCAACAGGTATCACTGACTCATAGCCTCGTCAACTTCAACACAGGAGGTGCAACATGATACGCAAATCAGCAGCATGGGTTTTATTGGTCGCAGTTCTGGCGGGTTGTGCCAAATACCCCGTCCCCATCCCGACCGCAAACGCATACATGGCTTTGGTGCCGGCCCAGATGTACACCGGGGAGAATCAGTCTGTCAGCCTCTCCCTGTGGGCGGAAGATCGGCCGGCGTCGGGCTGGGTGGAGGTCAGCCTCCAGAAGGACGGCAATGAACTGGCGCGGGCAAAGGAGTTCGTTGCGGGCAAGGAGACCATCCAGTTCCAGGTGCCGTCGCAGCCCGGCCAGTACGACCTGGTGGTGTCCGGGCCAGGCTTCGAGGACAAGGCGCAGGTGCTAGTTGCCGAGGGTCTCCTCATCTTCCTGGAGACCGATAAGCCGATCTACAAGCCCGGCCAGCAGATCGAAGCCCGCATCATCACCCTGGACTCGGAGCTCCTTCCTAAGCCCAGCGGAGTGACGGTCGAGGTCTTGGACGCCAAGGGCATCAAGGTGGCGCGCAAAGAACTGGAGACCGACGAGTACGGCATGGGTCACTTCTCGCTGCCCCTTTCGACGGAACCCAACCTGGGCACATGGAAGATCACCGCAGCGGCCGGAGAGCAGAAGGCCCAGGTGGACGTCAAGGTCGAGAAGTACGTCCTCCCCAAGTACGAGGTCAAGGTGGAGCTTCCGAAGGAGTGGTTCCTTCCCCAGGAGGCCATTGAGGGCACCGTCGCCGCCGAGTACAGCTTCGGCAAGAAGGTAGTGGGAGAGTTGGTGGTCACGGCCTTGCGTTACGTCGGCCAGTGGGAGGAATTCGCCCGCTTCACCACCGACATTGACGGCCAAGCCGATTTCGAGATTCCCGCCGTAGGCTACGTGGCCGGCGTTCCGGGTCAGCGCGGCATGGGCAACGTCCAGCTTGACGTGGCTGTGCAGGAGAAGGCCACCGGCTACGAGGTGAAGACCTCTCGCCTGCTCACCGTAGCCCAGAGCGAGCTCTCCCTGCAACTCATCCCTGAGGGGTCAACTTTCAAACCGGGCCTCCCCTTCAACTTCCTCCTGGTGGCGGAGACGCCGGACAATCAGCCGGTGGACGCCGAGGTAGAACTCTCCATCAATTACCTGGACGAGGACTTCCAGATCTTCGACGAGGAAAGGCAGCGAGTTCAGACGGAGAAGGGCAAGGCCCTGGTCACCATCACGCCCCCCAGCGGCGCCATCGCTATGGAGGCCAACGCCCAGGCCCGAGATGCTTACGCCTGGCAGATGGTCCAGGCGGGTTACTCTCCCTCCGGCCACTTCATCCACGTGGAGCAGGTAAGCGAGGGGGCACTGGCGGTGG
This sequence comes from uncultured Anaerolineae bacterium, assembly GCA_964592085.1. Classification (GTDB taxonomy): domain Bacteria; phylum Chloroflexota; class Anaerolineae; order VGOG01; family VGOG01; genus CAZQDO01. The sequence goes on from CAZQDO010000106.1 coordinate 1,823, forward strand.
GTGATCAGGTCGAGTTCAAAGTGCACTCCACCAGAGAGGCCGCTGCCTTCTACTACGAGGTGCTCTCGCGAGGCAGGGTGGTCTTCACCGACTACACCCGCTCAGCCACGATCTCGTTCCAACTGACCCCGCTCATGGCCCCAACTTCCAAGCTGCTGGTCTACCAGATCCTCCCCAGCAGCGAGGTGGCTGCGGACTGGCTGCCCTTCGACGTCGCGGGCAGCTATCCCCACAACTTGTCGGCCTCCTTCAGCAGCGACGAGGTAGCTCCCGCTGACGAGCTGGAGATCCAGGTGCAGGCCGAGGGGCAGTCCAGGGTAGGACTGGCAGTGGTGGACCGCTCGGTCTACATCCTGGCCGAGAACCGCCTCAACCTGCAACAGGTCTTCAATGAGCTGGAGCAGCTCTACATGGAGCCCCAGGTGGAACTGCACGAGGTTCAGTGGATGCCCAAAGTCGTCGCCCCAGGCGCCTACGAGACCTTTGAGCAGACCGGCATGGTAGTGCTGACCAACCGGAATCTCCCCACGGGGAAGGAATACGAAAGAAAAGATCACTTCCTGGGTAGAGACGCCGTAGTGATCGAGATCGAGAAGGAGGTAGTCGCCGAGATGCAGGCCGTCGAAGAAGCACCAGCGGCCATGCCCACCGCTGCCCCCGCCGTCGGCGGCGCTCCGCAGGAGCTGGCCGAGGTGCAACGGGTACGCCAGTTCTTCCCTGAGACGTGGATCTGGGCCGCTTTCGACACCGAGCCCGATGGGAGTGGCTCCCTCCCCGTGGTCGCTCCCGACACCATCACCACCTGGCAACTGCGCGCCGTGGGCATCTCCAAGGACAAGGGCCTGGGCGTGGCGGAGGACCAGCTCAGGGTGTTCCAGCCCTTCTTCCTCAAAGTGGACCTGCCCTACTCCTGCATTCGCGGCGAGGAGTTCCCGGTGCAGGTCGCCCTGTATAACTACCTGGAGGATCCCCAGGAGATCTACGTCGAGATCGAGGAAGCGGATTGGTTCGAGCTGCGCGATGATGCCACCAAAGTAATCACCATCCCCGCTGGCGACATCGGGGGCGTCTCCTTCGACATCCGCCCGAACTCCCTGGGCACTCAGAAGGTCAAAGTCACCGCCCGCAGCACCCAGGCCGCCGATGCGGTGATCAAGGACCTCATCGTCGAGCCGGAAGGGGTGCGGCGGGAGACGGTCGAGAACCTGGTGCTCTCCGCGCCGTCCTCCGGGGCGTTCAGCACGGCACTGCCCGTTGGTATCGTGGAGGGATCGGCCCGCGCATACCTGGCCGTGACCGCCAGCTACCTGGCCCAGACCATCGAGGGCCTGGAGGGGCTGCTGGTCATGCCCTTTGGCTGCGGGGAGCAGAACATGATGGGCCTGGCCCCCGACGTGTTCATCGCCAGATACCTGGAGGAGACGGGGCAGGTGAAGCCTGAGATCATGGCCAAGATCGAGCTCATGATGACCACCGGCTACCAGCGCGAGCTGACCTTCATGCGCTCCGACGGCAGCTTCTCCGCCTTCGGCCAGAATGACAAAGAGGGCAGCCTGTTCCTCAACGCCTTCGTGCTCAAAACCATCGTCCAGGCCAAGGGGTTGATGTATGTGGACCCACAGGTCCTCAGCTCCGCCCAGAACTGGATCATCCAGCACCAGAACGCCGACGGCTCCTTCGACCCGGTGGGCTTCATCCATCACCAGGAAATGATGGGAGGCTTAACGGGCAAGAACGCCCTCACCGCCTATGTAGCCATCGCCCTCCTGGAGGCTGGCGAAACGGATGCCTCGAAAGCGGCCCTCCTCTACCTGCAAGAGGAGCTTCCGACCATCAACGACCCCTATGCCATGGCACTGGTGGCCTACGCCCTGGAGCTGGGCGAGAATCCCGGCCAGGACATGGCTTACGAGAAGCTCATGGAAATAGCCAGCGAGAACGAGAACGGGCTTCGCTGGACGGCCGGGGACGGGGAAGTGCATGGGAGTTTGGCTGTAGAGGCTACGGGCTACGCGCTCCTGGCACTGCTGGAGCACGGCGATCAGTTCAACGCCAGCAGAGCCGCCCGATGGTTGGTCGCCCAGCGCAACGCCTTCGGCGGGTTCAGCTCGACCCAGGACACAGTGGTGGGCATCCAGGCCCTCACCGCCTTCGCCGCCGGCAGCCGTGCCGACGTGGACATGACCGTGGAAGTCCAGGCCGGAGAAACCCTGGAGCAACTGCACATCAGCCCAGAGAACTACGACGTGCTGCAAGTGGTGCAGCTTCCAGTGGACAAAGACGTGACCATCTCCACGAAGGGAGCGGGCCAGGCTGTGGCCCAACTGGTGCTGCGCTACAATCTCCCTGAGGCGGAGAAGGAAGCGGAGGTCTTCCACATCAACGTGGACTACGACACCCACCAGGTGGAAGTCAACGACCGCATCAAGATCGGGGTGACGGTAGAGTTCGATCCGCCCATGCCCATCAAGGCGGGGATGATCGTCCTGGACATCTCTGTTCCCACCGGCTTCGTGCCCGTCGAGGAAAGCATCCAGGCAGTGGCAGAAGCCGAGCCGCGCATCAAGCGGTACGACGTCGCCGGGCGCAAGGTCATCGTCTACATTGAGGACATGGCACCGGGCGACCAGATCGAGTTCAGCTTCGAGGCCCTGGCCAGCTACCCTGTGAGGGCCAAGGGCGTGACCTCCCAGGTGTATTCTTATTACAAGCCGGAATGGAAAGGGGAGACCCTGAGCCAGCCGGTTGTGGTGGGAGAATAGCGCTCCTCGCCCGCTCTCTGAAAACTGAACCACCAGGACAGAGCCGCCGAACTCGGCGGCTCTGTTTGTGTAAGTGTAAGGTGTAAGCACCCAATAGCGCTCGAAATCGCGCCTGGGGAGCGTCCGCGACGCTGATGGTCTGCCTCCGCAGACGAGTGTAGCGACCATGTAGATGGTCGCCCGGCGCGTTAGCGCCCTGCAGCTCCGATTTCAATCGGCGGATGGCTTTGTCCAAAGTGCCGTTGACCATTACAAATAGTTGCGATTTCACCCGTCCGGTGATATAATAGCAGCGACAAATGAGGCACACAAAAATCTCTGTCAAAAGGAGGCAAGCGAAATGTTGAGGAGGCTGTTATCTCTGGTGTTCATGGTCTGTCTAATGAGTCCATTGGTGTCGGGGAGAGCGGCTGTGGCAACGGATCTTGATGTTTGCCCTACCTGCCCCCATACCACCATTCAGTCAGCGATTGACGCCGCCGGCCCTGGGGACAGGATCAGGGTTGCGCAGGGCACCTATCATGAAAACCTGGTCATAGACAACCCCAAAACCATAACCCTATCCGGGGGCTGGGATGCTGATTTCAGCACTCAGGTAGATGACCCTTCCCTCACAGTGATTGATGGCGGTGGTGTCGACAGGACGCTGCACGTTTACGGCGGCCCTTCCGATGTCACTGTTGAAAACATCACTTTTCAGAATGGTAATCACCGTTGGGGAGGGTGCATTAGGGTTGAACCTGTTGACGGACAGGTCAACTTCAACCTTGAGGATGTGGTGGTTCAGGACTGCTTTTGCCCGCAGGGTCACGGAGGCGGGGTCTGCCTTATTTCGTACGGTCCCTTGCTGGCCGCCAGACTGACGAATGTGACTGTGAGGGAAAGCTACACCGCTGATGCAGGGGGCGGAATATGGGCGGGGTCTGATGCAAAGACAGAACCTGGGAACGTCGAGGTCCATATCATCAACTCCACGATAACCTCCAACGAGTCAGACCGGGAGGCTGGTGGCGTGGCAGTATGGGCCGAGGAGGACAGTTGGACCAGGGCCGTGATCATAAACAGCACCATAACGGGGAATACTTCCAACAACGCCTATCTGGGCGGTGGCGGAGTCGTCGTATCTGATGACAATGCTCCCGGCACCACCGTCATCCTGGAGACATATAACGCCATCCTTTATGGAAACACCGCTGACCGTGGGGCAGACCTCTCGGTTAGCATTGGGGGAACCCAGTCAAGAGTTGACGTCTACCATGGCGATCTCGGCGATCTACTCCATCTGAAAGGCACGTTCAATCAGGCCAACAACCTGAACACCGATCCCCTCTTCGTGAACTCGGCGAGCGACGACTTTCACTTGCGATCGTCTTCGCCGCTGATTGATGCGGGTACGGCGACCGTGCCTGACCCACCGGGGCTTCCTGCAGCAGACTTTGAGGGCGATCCCAGAGTGATTGGCCCGGCCCCCGACATCGGGACCGATGAAGCCAGGCGGTGGTACACCTACCTGCCTGTGGTAATAAAGAACTACGGTCCCTGAGCCTGGCGTCGGCACCTCACGAAAAACCACCTGCGTCAGACACGCAGGTGGTTTTTTTGACGAATGTGGGCCATTCAAGGAACAAACACTGTCGAGGTTTTGAGTGCATGTCTATGGTGAGATGGATGCTAAAAACACGGATACGACCCAAAACAAGGCCCGCCAGTCGGCACGATGTTACCCAGGGAAGCCTGGGGCGCAACATCTGGCACCTGGCATGGCCCATCACTCTGAGCCAACTCTTGTTTATGCTGCCGGGCCTCTACGACGCGGTCTGGCTGGGCAAGCTCGGCTCTGGAGCGCAGGCCGCCGCAGGACTGGCGGTGTCGGTGCGCATTACGATGATCAGCGTGTTGATGGCGCTGAGTGGGGGCAGCGGCGCAGTGGTCGCCCGCTACGTTGGGGCCAAGGATCAGGAGAATGCGAACCTGGCCGTATTGCAGGCCGTTATCCTGATGACCGTGGCCTCCGGCAGCCTGGGCCTGATCGGCGTGATCTTTGCTGAGCCACTGATGCGGCTCGCCGGGGCTGACGCTGACGTGTTGCCTCTGGCCGTGCGCTATGCCCGCATCCTCTTTGCCGGGCTGATCGCGATGGAGATGGTGCCCAGCGTCGGCGGGATGGCGAACGCCGCCGGCGCGCCGCACGTCCAACTGGGAATGATGCTGTGGAACATGGGGACCATGCTCGTCGCGGAGCCGCTACTGGTGAACTGGCTGGGTTTGGAGGGTGCGGTGCTGGCTCTGGTCGGCTCGAACATCGTGGGAATGTTGTGGGGATTGGGCGTGCTGGTCGCAGGGCGCGCGCCGGTGCGCATAGACCTGCACAACCTGCGGTTGGACTTCCCGATGATGAAGCGGATTCTGCGGGTCGCGCTGCCCGCCACCGTTCAACGCGGCGCGCCCAACCTGGCCATGTCGCTACTGATGCGCTTCATATCCTCCTACGGTGCGGCGACGCTGGCAGCGTGGGTGGTAGCCCGGCGGGTCTTTAACTTCGCGCAGATCCCCAGCATGGGTCTATCGGGCGTCGCGCCGGCGATGGTTGGGCAGAACCTCGGCGCGGATCAATCGCAGCGTGCCGAGCGGGCAGTCAGCCTCATCGCGCGCGCCGTAACGGGGATCTTGATCGTTGTGTTGGGATGCCTGGCGCTTCTGGCGCCGCAGGTGATGGCGCTGTTCAGCGACGATGCGGAGAGCGTGTTCATTGGCGGCCACATCATCCGCGTGCTCAGTCTGGGGTATCTGGCCTATGGCGTCAACATGGTGTTCGACATGGCACAGGTCGGGGCCGGAGACACGGTGTCACCCATGGCCATCAACCTCGTCGCGCTGTGGCTGGTGCAGATTCCGCTGGCGTACCTGCTCTCCCGCTCATTCGGTCTCGGTGCCGATGGCATCTGGCTCGCCCTGGGCATCGGCTGGTTCGTGCAAGTGGCCTTGATGATATGGCGCTATCGTCAGGGGCACTGGAAATGGAGGCGGATATGAGGCGGTTGCGGATGTTCCGCTTCTTGTAGGCGTTCGCGGTAGGCAAATCCGCAGGTGGTTCTTGGAGTGTTGCTAAGGGGGACGAAACATGATATACTATGCTCAGTTTCGAGCGTTTGCGCGCCCAGCAACGCGAAGCCCAGCGCCAGGCGGAGCATCTGTTTCAAACGCTGTTGCATCGGGCGTTTCAAGGGGAAGTGTAAGACGCAAAAGAAACGAGACCCAAAAGGAGACTACAATGTCAGAACCGACCCTGGATGCATTGGAAGACGTCTTTCACGAGGTTGTAGCTGCCATACAGAAAGATGAATTCGACTCGCATGAGTTCATTTTACAGCTCGCGCACGATCACCAAAGATTGTACGTGCGAGCTCTGGCAGCTTATGCCGACACCAATCGGCCCTTTCAGATTGTGCATGGTGAGATTGCAGGGCGCTTGGGCAGACACGAGAACCTGGTATCTCAAAAAGAACGGAAAACCATAAGCAAGGACATCTTCGGCCAGGATAACCCTGCTGCTGTATGGCAAAAGGTGAGATAGCCTTACGCAACCGTATTCGCCCGCATCATCCACAGATTCGAGCGTTTGCGCGCCAGCAACGCGAAGCCGAGCGTCAGGCAGAGCATCTGTTTCAAACGCTGCTGTACCTGGCGTTTCGGGGGGAGATAGAGACAGAGACCGACTGGCTCAGCATCGCTTTGAGGTATTAGAAAGGTGATGTGATTCGATGTTCAAACCCAGTTTCCAGCGCACTGATCTTCTCATCGAGATGATCGGCCGCATCGAGGCGGCACGAACGGTGGTGCTGCGTGCGCCGATTGCGGTGCACTGGGAGTCCCAACTTCGCCACGAAGGCCTGGTCCGCAGCGCCCACCACTCGACCAGCTACGTCCTGCCCAGACCTGATGAGGCGCAAACCCCACCCAATGAGGCGTAAAATGAGGCGCAAAGCGCCCACAGGTGTCCGGGGAAGGAGGAGAAAACGATCATGACCCATCCATTAGTCACCCAATTGCGTTTTGCCCGCAGCGAATTGGTGCGCTGCCTGGAGGGGATTTCCGAAGAGGATGCTCACTGCCGTTTTGGGCCAATGAATTGCATCAGTTGGATTGTGGGCCATCTGGCAAACCAGGAAAACATATACTGGATGTTGCGGGCTCAAGGCCAAAACCTGGCGCCCGGCCTGCACGAACGGGTAGGCTGGGGCCAACCTGCCAGCACGCCACCGCTGGACGAGATGTGGGCCGTGTGGCGCACCATCACCAGCGCTGCCGATGGCTATCTGGACACGCTGACTCCCGAGTTGTTGCAGACCCACGTCGAATGGCAGGGCAAGCCTTTTCCCGAGAGCATCGGTACCATGCTCTTGAGAAACATCTACCACTACTGGTTTCACATCGGCGAGGCCCACGCCATCCGGCAACTGCTGGGGCATCCCGATCTGCCGCAATTTGTGGGGGACATATCAAAGGCGCCGTATCGTCCGGAAAGCTAGGAAAGTATCAATACACCACGATCCTCCCCAGCACCACCCGGTCATCCTCCACGTCTCCTGAGGCATCCAGCACGGGCAAGCGCTCCAGGGTCGGCAGGTAGTACATCCCCACTTCGAGCAGGTATTCGCCCGGCGGCGTGTCGGGCGCGATGAGCAGCCCGTAGCTGTCACGCACGATTTCGCCCAACTGCCACTCGGTGGTGGGATGGGTGCCGCCCAGAGGCTCGCCGTCCATCTGGGCCACGACGCGGTTTTCGGCGTCCAGCAGGTGGGTGAAGACGGTGTAGCGCTTCTCCATCTCGGCCAGAGCCTGCCAGTAAAGAGTCAGCCTGAGGGTTCCCCCAGCTTCGATCTCTTCAGCGCCCAGGCCATACCCCATGAACAGCACTTCATTGCCCAGATTAGCCGCCACGGTATGCTGCATCGGGAAGTCAGTGTCGTCGGGTGCCAGGACGTAGAGCGTCAGATAGGCCCCCAGGAAACTGCGGTACGAACTCCTGTAGCCGTGGTCGTTCAGCCACCGCTCCGCCAGGTGGCCGGGATCGTATTGCTCCGCGTAGCCGAACATCACCAGCCAAACCCGCGAATAGCCCTCGGTCAGGCCAGCCAGCGCTTCACCGGTGCGCTGTTCGGTGCGCAGATCGTGGCGGGAAAGAAGATGATATGACACCCCAGCCGGACGGTAGTAATCGAAAAGCGCCTCCTGAAGGGGATTGTTCAGGAGAAGCAAATCACCCGGCTGAGCGTGATCTTGCACGTAGTCCATCATGAGCCCGTATTCGCCCTTGGTGTAGGCATCGTCGAAGAACCAGTTGTGCATCGAAAAAGCGCTGGCGGAGACGACCAAGAGCAATCGCGCAACCACCAGCCACGGCGACCTACTCCCCATCCATTCCAGCCCTCGAGCCACGAGAATGAGGAAAGCCGGAGCGACGATCAGCAGGTATCGCTCCTGGAAGAAAGGCATAATGGGATTGACCAGCCAGGCGCAGGCCAGCGGTATCACCAACCAGGCCAACAGAAGCATTGGATATTGGATATTGGAGATTGGAAGGCGAAAAGCTGCAAAACGAGTTCCGCCGCCCTTCTGAACGGTTACAGCGGCAACAAGACCCAGGGCCGCTAACAGCAGGAACCCTAGCGTAAGATAGTATGCCAGAGGCGGCTCGACCGTAGTCCCCACACTGAACGAAACCAGGCTTTTTCTGACGATGCTGAACAGGACAGGCAAAGTCAGCTCATTGAACCGCGCGCTGGCCTTGCCGCCCAGAACGCCCCTTTGAGCCAGCACCCACGGCAAATACGACAGAGCCAGAACGGCCTGGGCGGCCAGCCAGTGCCTCAGCCCCCGCCGGTTACGTCGCCATAACATGATCACAAAAGCGTTCTGGGCCGCCACCACGAAAAGCGCGTAGTAGTGGGTGAAAACGGCCGCTGCCGTTGCCAGGAGGTAGGCGAGCCATAGGATGTCAAGACCTCGGAGGATTTCAGGTAACCTAAAATTGCTGCCAAGGGGCGTCCCCGTCCCGCCTCGGAACTGTTCGGACGCAAAGTCGGGGCGAAGACGCCCCTCCGTAGCAGGGTAGGGTCTGAATTGCCCCCCTTCGCCGGATACGATCTTCGCTAAGAGAAACATTGAAAGGGTAGTGCAGAAGGTCGCCAGGGCGTACATGCGGGCTTCTTGAGAGTAGTAAACCTGGAAGGGGGAGATGGCACAGAGCAGCGCGGCCAGGAGGCCCACCAGCTCGCCGAAGGCCAGCCGCGCCAGCCGATAGACCAGCGGCACGGTAAGCACCCCCAGGACGAGGGACAGGTACCGCAAGGCGAAGACGCTGAAACCAGTCAGCTTGACCCAAAACCAAAGGAGGAGGTGATAAAAGGGGGGATTGGTTTCCATACGAGGGGAGACAGCAGAAAGCAGGGGCAGCTTGCTCAAGTAGGCGCTGTGGGCCTCATCCCCCCAGATCTCCTGGTGATCCAGGCGATAGAGCCTGAGGGCGAAGGCTGTGAGCAGAAGGAGGATCAGGATGGCACTTTTCAGATGGCGATTGGAATCGCAATGATGCTCTTCTTGTTGATCCGATAATCCTGCCAATCTGCTGTTCTTCCTAGATCTTGTCAAAGAACATCAACACACCCATCAACACGAACAACCCCGCTGCTCCCTTGCGCAGAACATCGGGCGAAACGAAGCGGGAGATGAACTGCCCGGCTACGGTGCCAAGCAGGGTTACAGCCACCAATGCCAATGAAGCGCCCAGAAAGACCGTCCGCGGACAGTCGGTGTTGGCCGAGGTGCAGATCACGGCCAATTGGGTCTTATCCCCCAACTCTGCCACGAACAACAAAGCAAAAGTGCTCCACAACAGCTTCCAGTCTATCATTACGTCAAATCCTTTCACTTTACCTATCTTTGAGAAACCAGGTTTTTCGCTCAGAAGTGCTTCTCAGGGCATCAAGAATACTGGCAACCACGTACATTTAGAAGCCAAAGAGTTCAAAAAACCTGGTTTCTGACCGCCTCCCCGGATTTGCCCGAAGTCCCAATCTAGCCCCCCGGCAGTTCCGGCCAGAAGGGGTGAAACATCATCCACTGCTCCGGGTGAGCGCGCACGTGTTGTTCCAGAATGTCCACCACCCGGCGGACGTTGGTCATAACATCCCGCTTTCGGTGGCCGGTGCGGATCATTTCGAAAGGCTCTGTGATCTTAAGGCGGTATCCGTTGTCGGGCTCATAGTAGCAACTGGCCATGATGACCTGGGCGCCGGTCATCAGCGCCAGCCGCACCGGGCCGACGGGCAGATAGGCCGGCCGGCCAAAGAACTCGATCAACTCGCGATCCTCCGGGATGGGGCGATCCACCCCGGTCAACACGATGCCGCCGCTCTTCAGCCGTCGGATGGCCGCCCGCAGCGATTGGGGCGTGATGGGCGTGACCTCGAACCCGGCCCTGGTCCGCAGGTAGTTCAGCAGGTGAAACCCCGCCTGCGGATTCGCCAGGGAGAGCATCTGGATGGGCAGGCCCTGGACGCCGATGGACAGGCCGAGGAGGTCGAAGTTGCTCATGTGAGCGACGAGCACCAGCACACCTTGGCCCCGCGCCATCTCAGACCGGCCGAAAGCCAGGATCTCATCGGGAATCGGCACCGCCTCAGCGAGCACCTCTTTCGGCTGACCGATGGCGTGAAAGAAGTCATAGTAGGTCTGCCCGGCGTGGAAGAAGACCTGATACGTCATCCGGTGCAGCGTCACGTCGTCGGCTTCCGGGCCGAGGATCTGACGCAGGTTGGCATGCACCGTCCAGTAAACCTCTGGCTTGCGGCGAGCGATGATAGCAGCGGCGATCCGTGCCAGCCCGTAGCCCACCCGACGCGGCATGTACTGGCCGAGAACGATGCCCAGTCGCGTCGCCGGCTTACTGCTGACAACATCCTGAAGACGCATCAGACCCTCATTCCTGTTCGCTGAAGGTCTCCTGACCGAAGCGTAAGGGGCTGCGGTCAGGAGACCTTGCCCAACCTCAAGAAGACGCATAAGTGCTTTATCCCCCGCTCACTCGCGGGAGACAGGCGGTGCGGCTACCTGGAACTCGGCCGACTGGAACAACCCCCGGGCCTCGATGAGCACCGGCAGCCCCCGCACGATGCAGAGTGCCACGGCTACCCAGCTAACCGCCGAAGCAACGGCCCATACGCTATACCAGGCTGCGTGCCCCCCCGCTTGTAGCCCCAGGGCCAGGGCCAACAGCGTGAAAGCGACCGCTTTGACCACGGCGTAGCTGGTGCGCATAGCAGGCGAATTCACCAGCCATCGCCCCCACGAAGATCGCATCATACTATGGGCCGACTGCCCGTGCTGCAGCGCCACGTTGCGAATGGAGTCGGTCAGCGCCCCCCGAATGACGACCGTCAAAGGAATGGCCACCAGGATCAATCTGAGTTGAGCGTAGGCCATCCACAGGACGACCTCCACCGCCCGGTCGGCAGCGATATCCAGCGCGCTGCCGATGAGGGTCTGCTCGTCTCGCCGCCGGGCGACGATGCCATCCAGTGAGTCCATCAGGATCAGCGCCAGGATGAGAGGCGCGCCAATCAGTGGGCCCACGGCCCCGCCAGAGTAGAGCAACAGCACCACCACCACCAGCAGCGGAAACCGCAGTACCGTGATCAAGTTCGCTACGTTCATTTAACCTCCTCGAAAAAAGTATTATTTCTGTTCATCTCCATCAGCACTTTCTCTGCTGTAGCCGGCAGTTCCTCGATCCACACCCCTGTCGCGTCGTGGATGGCGGAGAGTATGGCCGGGGCAGTGGGCAAGGTGGTCATCTCCCCTACCCCTGTGGCCCCGTATGGGCCGGTCGGATCGGGCACTTCGATGATGATGGACACGAGCTCACGGGGCATGTCCAGCACAGTGGGGGTGAAGTACTCGCTGAACTTGCGCGTCCTGACCACTCCCTGCTGCTGGATGTACTCCTCCATGAGGGCGTAGCCTTGCCCCATGTGCACCCCACCGCCGACCTGCCCCTTGATCATCTGGGGATTGACGGCCCGGCCCACATCTTGCGCCGAGTAGAGCTTCAGTACCCCCACATCCCCTGTTTCAGCATCCACCTCCACCAGAGCGATCTGGGTGGCGTATCCATAGCTGATGTGGGGGTCGCACTCCCCGGTCTCAGGGTCAAGCGCCGTGGTCGGTCTGGCGTCGCGGGCATGGAACGTGTAGCGGGCCTCAATGTGCGTCTTGCCTTCCTCAGCCCGCAAGGTCGTTTGCCACTTCTCTTTGGCCAGCCCACAAGCTGCCATCACCGCGTTGCCGGATAGATAGACGTGGCGGGAGGCAGAGGAGCTTCCGGCGTCGGGCGTCTCAGTCGTATCCACCAGGGCGACGTCCACCTTCTCCACGCCGATCCCCAGTGTCTCGGCCGCGATCTGGGCCAGGGCGGTGTGCACCCCCTGCCCCACCTCCGAAGCGGCGATCTTCACCAGCGCCCTGTCCACCTGCCCAGCCTCGCCCAGGGAAAGCTCGACCACCGCCGTGGACCGGTCGTCGAAGCCCATGCTGTATCCCACGTTCTTGTAGGCGCACGCTACTCCAATGCCATGCAGTTTGCCGTCCGCCACAGGCATTTCCGGCCGCACCCAGTGTCCGTCCTCCTCGCACCAGCCAGCAGCCAGCGCCGCCTGTCGCAGCGTCTCTTTGATACCCACCCCCGACGGCATGGGATTGCCAGTGACGGCGATGGAGCCATCCTCGAAAAGGTTCTTCATGCGGATCTCCACCGGATCCATGCTCAGGGCCTCCGCCAGCTTGTCCATCTGCATCTCGTAGGCCACCGCTGGCTGGGGAGAGCCAAAACCCCGCATAGCCATAC